>NZ_DASYZI010000301.1:0-39375 GCF_035946395.1 Actinocrinis sp. | reverse complement strand
CGCCGAACTCGTCGCGGTCGGCTCACGATCACAGGCGTCTGCGGACGCCTTTGCCGACCGGCACGACGTACCGCATCGTCACGTTGGTTACGACGCCCTGGCCGCCGATCCCGACGTCGACGCGATCTACGTCGCGGTGCCACACACCGGACATGAGGCCGTCACCCTGACCATGATCGCGGCGGGTAAGGCCGTCCTGTGCGAGAAGCCGTTCGCTGTCAACGCGGCCCAGGCTGAGCGAATGATCGCTGCGGCGCGCGCTGCCGGGGTCTTCCTCATGGAGGCGATGTGGGTCAGGTTCCTGCCGCACCAGGTCGGTCTGCGGGACCTGCTGGCCGAGGGCCGGATCGGTGAGATCCGGTCGCTGGCCGTCGACCGCAGCGAAGTACTCAGCTCCGACCCGGCGCACCGGGTCCTCGCCCCCGAGCTCGCCGGCGGCGCGCTGCTCGACCTGGGCGTCTACCCGGTCTCGTTCGCCTCGATGCTGCTGGGCACGCCGGACCGGGTCGCCGCGTTCGCAACCCCCGCGGTCACGGGCGTGGACGCGCAGACTTCGGCGGTGTTCGGCTATCCGAGCGGCGCGCATGCGCTGATCACCACGTCCCTGGACTCGCGCACCGCGAACACGGCGTCGATCACCGGCACGAAGGGCCGGATCGACATGCCGCACTGGACCGGCGGTGAGCAGCCGCTGCGGCTGAGCCTGCTCGACGGGACGGTCCAGAGCCTGGGGCATCCGCACGAGGGCAAAGGTCTGCGATTCCAGGCCGGCGAGGTCGCCGCTCGGCTGCGCGCGGGTGAGACGGAAAGCCCGGTTATCCCGCTCGACGAGACGTTGTCGATCATGCGCACGATGGACCTGATGCGCGAGCAGATCGGGCTGCGTTACCCGATCGAGTGACCGGGTGTGCGGCCCGAGGGGTGACAGCACGCTTCAAGGAGCGCGGTCGCCGTTGATGTGATGAGATCGACAGTGCACTCATCCGGCGCACCGACCGCGCAAACGCGGCGGGGTCACGACACGTGGCAGGGACACCATGGCAGAGACTGAGGGCCGGGAAGCTACCCCGGCCGACTTCTTCGAGGCGATGTACCAGGGCGCGGCCGGAGGCCAGCTGACGCTGCCATGGCACCGCCCCGTCCCGCACCCGCTGTTGCTCGACTGGGTCGGGAAGCGCGCCGTGACCGGCAGTGGCCGGCGCGCCGTCGTTGTCGGCTGCGGACTGGGCGTCGACGCGGAATACGTCGCAGGTCTCGGATTCGACACCACCGCGTTCGACGTCTCGGAGACCGCGGTCAGCCTCGCCAGGCGCGAGCACCCCGATTCAGCCGTCACGTACACGACCGCCGACCTGCTCGACCTGCCCAAGGAATGGCTGGGCGCCTTCGACCTCGTCGTCGAGATCTACACGGTGCAGGCGCTGCCGGACCCGCCGCGCGCCGACGCCATCGCTTCCGTCGGGCGCCTGGTCGGCGAGGGTGGCACGCTGCTCGCCATCGCGTTCGTCGGGGACGAATACAAGAACGGTGGCATTCCGCCGTGGCCGCTCACTCGCGCGGAGGTCGACGCCTTGGCGACGGGCGTCCTCATTCCGGTCGATATCGAGATGCTGACGTACTCCGGGGCGCCGGGTCCGGGCCCGGCGGCCGACCGCCTCTGGCGCGCCGAGTTCCGCCGCGACTGAGACGGTACCGGCTAAGAGCGCGCCCTGAGATCCTCGACGACGGCGCTCGCCGCGCGGCGGGCCGACTGGAGCGCGCCCTCGATGTTCGGCAGGTCCCGGTGGTCCCCGCACACGTATAGCCCGTTGATGAGACGCACCGGCCGGGCGAAGTTGTGCGGGGACTGCATTGTCACCACGCCGTGTTCGACGTGCCGGATGTCAATGGTCTCCCAGCGCCTGGCCGCCGGTCCGTGCAGGTCGGCGAGCCGCTCCAGCACGGTGCGGTCGAGCGCCGCGAGCTGCTTTCCGTCCTCGCCGTAGACGGTCGTCGCGACCAGCGCGCGGCCCGGCGGAGCGAGGGAGGGCGCGGCCCGGCTGACCACCATCGTGCGCGCGACCGGAGAACCCGGCTCCGCGTCGACGAGCACTGACGGCGACCGGTCCGGCTCGGCCGGGATCTCGGCCTCGTCGGCGGCGTGCCAGAGCGTGGTCACCGACCGCATCCGCGGCTCGTGCAGGCCGGGCAGCAGTTCGACCGCGCTGTACGGTCCGGCCGCGACGACCACCGCACGCGCCCTGATCTCCCCAGCGTTGCTGACCACGCGGTCCGCGCGCACCGTGTGGACGCGCGTGCCCAGCTGTACGGTGCCCTTCGGAAGCTGGCCCGCCAGTTCGCGCGCCACGACTCCGATCCCGGCGCCGGCCACGGCGAACCTGCCGCGCACCAGCAGCCGCAGCAGCCAGTCGGCGCCGCGCACCGACACGGCCAGGTCCTCGTCGGCGGCCAGCCCAGCCAGGTACGGCCGCAGGAACTGGTCGATCAGCTCCCCGGAGTAGCCGCGCACCGCGAACGAATCCGCGGCGGAGTGCTCCGGGCCCTCCAGCGCGCGTTCCGGGGCGCCGGTCGCCAGCCGGTAGAGCAGCTTGGAGAGCCGTGCCTTGTCGGTCGTGGTGCCGATCGGCATGCGCAGCGCCGAGAAGGGCTGCTGCGGCCGGGTCGGGGCGGCGCCGAAGCGGATGCGCCGCCCGCCCGCGCAGATCCGCACGCCCGGAGAGAAGCCGCCGAGCGCGAGCCCGGCCGGCGTGACGGTCTGGCGCAGCGTGGACCAGGAGGTGTGCAGCAGGTGGCCGCCGTCCGAGAGGGTGTATCCGTCGACGCGCTCGTCCCGCGCCCGCCCGCCGATCTGCTGCCCGGACTCCAGGACGGTGACCGCCAGTCCCGACTCCGCCAGCCGCGCCGCCACGGCGAGCCCGGCGATGCCCCCGCCGACGACGCACACGTCAACACGCATACGAGAAACCCCCAGCGAGTCCGTACCGGCATCCCGGTTTTTCCTACCCGCTGAGGGATCGTCAGAATCCGAATATCGGTGTCCTCCGGGCCGTTGGCCGGGAGGACACCGCGCGGTGCCCAGTGAGACAGGGCCCTGCTTCTGTGGGCCGGTTCCTACAGGCCCGACGGGAACGAGAACGGTGCGAAGGCGACGTCCTTGCCGACGTTCAGCTGGATCACGGCGTGCGGCGTCAGCTGGATCTTCGACGGGTCGCCGGTGTACTTCTGGCCGTTCACGTAGGCGATGACGCTGCCGGTGGCCGGGCCGACCTGGGTCTCGGACAGCGGCTGGTTCCACTCGGCGAAGACCTGGCCGAGCGTGTACGTGGTCTGCGTCGGCGACTCGATGTGGATGATGCCGCTTGAGTCGTGCGTGTGCACGTAGTAGATCTGCTTGCCGCCGTCGATGAAGGCCGAGCCGTCCTGCTGCTGCGAGGTCTGCCAGGGCTGGGTTATCCCGATGCCGCCCGGGACGGCCTTCTGGGTGCCGTTGACGTAGATCGCCAGGTGCGCGTGGATGTGGTAGACGAGCTGCTCGGAGGTCTGCGCCGAGACGCCGTCCACGGTCTGGCCGGTCAGTCCGTCCCAGGTCTGGGCCAGCGCGTTCGGAGTCTGGTTGCTGTTGTTCGCCGGCGTGGACGAGTTCGACTTCGACAGGCCGAGCGCGACCAGCGCGGCGACCAGCACGGCCACCAGGGCGCCCGCGCCGATGCCGAAGTAGATCTTGCGCTGCCGGTCCTTGCGCGCCTGTTCCGCGCGCATCTTCTCGATCTGCGCCCGGCGCTCCTGCGCGCTGCGCTTGCTGGCCTGCGATGCCATCGTCTCGCGCTTCCTCGGAAGTAGTGCCACCCGTCGGTCGGTTTACCGTACAACCTAATTCTGAGCAAGCGCATCGGGTCTTCTCAGCCGCCGTCCGGCCCGCTCGGCGCGCACAGGCCGTGACCTGCGTAAATAACAGCCGTCCCGGCGATCTGCGATGGCAAGGAGTCGCCGGGACGGCAGTGTGCTGCGGGGCGCGGCCGGACTCAGAGGCCGAGTTCGGACTCGAAGCGCCCTTCTTCCAGCCGTGACTTGATCGCGGTCAGGAACCTGGCGGCGTCGGCGCCGTCCACCAGCCGGTGGTCGTAGCTGAGCGCCAGGTAGACGGTCGAGCGCACCGCGATGACCTCGCCGAGCACCGGGTCGGTGACCACGGCCGGGCGCTTCACCACGACACCGGTGCCCAGGATGCCGACCTGCGGCTGGTTGATGATCGGGGTGTCGAACAGCGCGCCGCGCGACCCGGTGTTGGTCAGCGTGAACGTGCCGCCGGCCAGCTCGTCCGGGGAGACCTTGTTGTCGCGGGTGCGCCCGGCCAGGTCCGCGATGGCCCGGGCGACGCCGCCGAGGTTCAGGTCCCCGGCGTTCTTGATCACCGGGACCAGCAGGCCGCGCTCGGTGTCCACCGCGATACCCAGGTTCTCCGAGCCGTGGTAGGTGACGGTCCCGGCCTCAACGTCGATCGAGGCGTTGAGCTGCGGGTACTGCTTGAGCGCCTCGATGGCGGCGACCGCGAAGAAGGGCAGGAAGGACAGCTTGACGCCCTCGCGGACCTCGAAGTCCTTCTTGGCCCGCTCCCTCAGCCGGGCGATCGCGGTGACGTCCACCTCGACCACGGTGGTCAGCTGCGCGGAGACCTGGAGCGACTCGACCATCCGCTTGGCGATGAGCGCACGCAGCCGCGTCAGCTTCTCGGTGCGTCCGCGCAGCGGGGAGACCGCGACCGGCACGGCCGGTGTGGGCGCCGCGCTCGGAGCGGTGCCGTTGACGGCCACGGGCGCGGGGGTCGGCGGGACCAGAGCCTTCGCCGCGTCGATGACGTCCTGCTTGCGGATGCGTCCGCCGACGCCGGTGCCGTCGACCTTGGCGAGGTCCACGCCGCGCTCAGCAGCGAGCTTGCGGACCAGCGGGGTCACGTACGCGCCCGGGCCCTCGTCGACCGCTGCTGCATTGACGGGCGCGGGAGCCGGGACGGGTGCTGGGGCTGCGGCGGGGACGGGTGCGTGGGCAGGCGTGTAGGTCGGTGCGGGGGCGGGTGTGGCAGCCACAGGGGCGGGCGCGAGCACAGGCGCGGGGGCCATTGGAGTTGGTGCGGGCGCGACCGGGACGGGGGCCGGAGCCGGTGCAGGGGCGGAGCCCGGGGCGCCGATCACCGCGAGCGTGGTGCCGACCGCGACGGTCTCGTCCTCACCGACGTTGATCGCGAGCACGACGCCGGCGGCCGGGGACGGGATCTCGGTGTCGACCTTGTCGGTGGAGATCTCCAGCAGCGGCTCGTCGGCCTGCACGCTCTCGCCGACCGCTTTGAGCCAGCGGGTGACGGTGCCTTCAGTCACCGACTCGCCGAGTGCCGGAAGCACGACCGGAGTACCGCTCACCGCGCCACCGGCGTGGGCAGGCGCCGGAGCCGGAGCGGGCGGTGCCTGAACGTACGCGGGTGCTGGGGCATACACGGGCGCCGGAGCTGGGGCGGGCGCCGGCACAGCGTCCGTGGGCATGGCCGCCGGTGCCGCTGCGGGCGCAGCTGCTGCCGGAGCCTGGTTCGGCCCGCCGATCAGCGCCAGCTCGGCGCCGACCGCGACGGTCTCGTCCTCGCCGACCCTGATCGCGAGCACCACGCCGGCGGCCGGCGACGGGATCTCGGTGTCGACCTTGTCGGTGGAGACTTCGAGCAGCGGCTCGTCGACCTCGACCGACTCCCCTTCCTGCTTCAGCCACCGGGTCACGGTGCCCTCGGTGACCGACTCACCGAGCGCGGGCATCGTCACCCGCACGGCGCCAGCCGTATAAGCAGCACTGTCCGGCATGAGTCTTCTCTCCTGACTTCTTTCGTCGTCGTCGTTCGGGAAGGGGACCGTCAGTCGTGCACGTGCAGCGGCTTGCCGGCCAGCGCCATGTGCGCCTCGCCGAGCGCCTCGCCCTGTGTCGGGTGCGCGTGCACGAACTGAGCGACGTCGCCCGGCGTGGCGTCCCAGTTGTAGATCAGCTGCGCCTCGGCCACCAACTCGCCGGCCCGGTCCGCGACGATGTGCACGCCGACCACCCGGTCGTCCTCACCCGGCACCCCGACGATCTGCACCAGCTTGACCTCGCCCTGCGTCTTGAGGATCTTGCTCTTGCCGTTGCCGGCCAGGTTGTAGTTCAGCGTCTTGACGTGATCGGCCCCGTACCGCTCCTTCGCCACCGTCTCGGTGACGCCGCAGGAGGCTACCTCAGGGTGCGAGTACGTGACCCGCGGCACGCCGTCGTAGTCGATCGGGCGCGGGTCCAGGCCGGCGATGTGCTCCGCGACCAGGATGCCCTCGGCGAAGCCGACGTGCGCGAGTTGCAGCGTCGGGATCAGGTCGCCGACCGCGTACACGCCGGGGGCGGAGGTCTGGCAGTACTCGTTGACCTTCACATAGCCGCGGTCCACGACGACCCCGGCCTGCTCGTAGCCGAGGTTCGCGGACACCGGGCCGCGGCCGACCGCGACCAGCAGCAGTTCCGCGTCGAAGGTCTTCCCGTTCGCGGTGGAGACGCGCACGCCGGTTTCCCCGGAAGCAAGTGCCACGGTCTCGACGCCCGAGAACCGGTTGCCCAGCTCGAACTTGATACCCCGTCGGCGAAACGCCCGCTCCAGCAGCTTGGAGTTGTTCTCGTCCTCCAGCGGCACCAGGTGCGGCAGCGCCTCGATGATGGTCACGTCGGCGCCGAAGGACTTCCACACCGAGGCGAACTCGCAGCCGATCACGCCGCCGCCGAGCACCACGACCGACGCCGGGACCCGGTCCAGCCTGAGCGCGTGGTCGCTGCTGATGATCCGCTGGCCGTCGATGTTCAGGCCCGGCAGCGACTTGGGCACCGAGCCGGTGGCCAGCACCACGTTGCGGCCGGTGTAGACCTCGCCGTTCACGGTCACCTGGTTCGGCGCGCTCAGCACGCCTTCACCCGCCACGAAGGTGATCTTGCGGGCCTTCACCACGCCCTGCAAGCCCTTGTACAGCCCGCCGACGACGCCGTCCTTGTAGCTGTTCACCCCGGCCATGTCGATGCCGGTGAACTGGGTCTGCACGCCGAAGCTCGCGCCCTCGCGGGCCAGGTCGGCGACCTCGGCCGCGTGCAGCAGCGCCTTGGTGGGGATGCAGCCGCGGTGCAGACAGGTCCCGCCGAGCTCGCCCTTCTCGATCAGCACGACGTTCATGCCCAGGTCGGCGGCGCGGAAGGCGCAGGCGTAGCCGCCGGACCCGCCGCCGAGGATCACTACGTCGAACACATTCCCGGCGTCAGCCACTTGTCGTCTCCTCGCGTCTTCAACGTGTGCGCCCGTCCGCCCGACCCTGGTCTTTTTCCGTCTCTGGTTTTCTCGCGGGCCGGCTGGCGGGATCCCGGACCGCCGAGGGCTCTGGGATGGCACACTGACAAGCATCCTGCCACCCGCGCAGGTGAGCGGCCTCTCGGCGAGTGCGGTCCCGACGGATCGGGCTGCGGTTGGGACTGCTGGTCGGGCAGTCGGTCGGTGCCAGCTTAGTGCGGTCGGGGAGGGCGCGGTTGCGCATGCCTGACCGGTGAGTCCACCGTGGAGGCGAGCGGTTCGGCCACCCGTCGGCGCAGCGAACGCGCTCGTCCGCAATCCGGTCGTGGCCGGCTGAACTCAACGAGGTGATGCACGGTGGCGTTGTTCGCCCGCAGGAGTAGGTCCGCAGGTGGCGGAGCCGTGGACGGCCGCCGTTTCCGGGAGGACGAAGCCCATCTGGCCCGTTTCGCGCGTGCGCGGACGGGTGTCGAGGCCTTCGTCGAGCCGCGCACGGCTGTGACAGAAACCACAGTGGTGCTGGTTGCCGAGGACGGCGAGTGGACTCGCCGCCGGGTGCCCGGACCGCAGGCCGCGCACCAGCTCGCGCACCGCCTCGGCATCCCGGCCTACGACGCCGCCGTGGTCGGCTACCCGCAGCGGATGCGGGACTGGAACGCCCGCATCGCCGCGGAGGTCAAGGCGAAGCGCGAAATCTGATTGTCGGTCTGCGACCATCCGGCCGCGCTCAGAGCAGGCCGTCGGCTGCGTCCTGGGCGAGCTGCACCAGGGTGCGCACCGCGTAGCCGGTGCCGCCCTTCGGCGTGTAACCGTACGGCGCGGCCGAGTTGAACGCCGGACCCGCGATGTCCAGGTGCGCCCACGCGATGCCGTCCTCCACGAAGTCCTTGAGGAACAGCCCGGCGACGAGCATCCCGCCCATCCGCTCGCCGATGTTGGAGATGTCGGCCACGTCCGAGTCCATCGACTTGCGCAGGTACGCGGGCAGCGGCATCGGCCAGACGTCCTCGCCGGCCCGTTCGGCCGCCGACTCGACCTGGGTGCGGAACTCCTCGTCGTTGGACATCACCGCGGCGGTCCGGTGACCGAGCGACATCACCTGCGCACCGGTCAGCGTCGCCACGTCCACGATCGCGTCCGGGTCGTCCTGCGCCGCGCGCACGATCGCGTCGGCCAGCACCAGCCGCCCCTCGGCGTCGGTGTTCATCACCTCGACCGTCTTGCCGCCGTACATGGTCAGCACGTCGGACGGACGGATCGCCCCGCCGCCCGGCATGTTCTCGGCCAGCGCCGCCCACGCTGTCGCCTTCACCGGCAGGCCGAGCTTCGCCGCCGCGACGACCGCCTGAACCACCGCCGCAGCCCCCGACATGTCGCACTTCATGGTGTCCATCGCGCCGGCCGGCTTGAGCGAGATGCCGCCGGTGTCGAAGGTGATGCCCTTGCCCACAAAGGCCAGCGAGCGTCGGGCGTCCGGATGCGCATAGGCGACCTTCACCAAGCGCGGCTTGCGTGTCGATCCCTGGCCGACGCCGGTCAGGCCGCCATAGCCGCCCTCGCGCAACGCCTCGTCGTCAAGCACTTCAATGGTGAGGCCGTCGATGGACGCCGCCTCGACCGCCGCACGCGCCGCATCCGCGAACGCCTCCGGGTAGAGGTGCGAGGGCGGCGTGTTGATCAGGTCGCGGGTTGCCTTGACCGCGTCGGCGAGCACCTGAGCGCGTCGACCGGCCGACTGCGCCTCGTCGTTCGGCTCGTCCGGGGTGACCAGCACGATCTCCTGGACCGGGCTCTTGCGGTCGGCGGCGTCGCCGGTCTTGAACTGGTCGAAGGAGTACGCGGCGAGGGCCGCGCCGAGCGCGGTCGCCTCGACGACCTCGGCGCCCGCGACCGGAGTGACCACCGCCACCGTGCCGAGCCCGGCCAGCGCGCGCACGGCGGACCCGGCGGCTCGGCGCAGTTCCTCCAGACCGACCGCCCCGACCACCTCACCGTCGACGGTCGGGCCGAGCCCGAGGCCGACCACCACCGCGGCGGCCAGCGAGCCGTTCGCCGGCACCCGGGTCACCTCGTCGGCGGCACCGGTCGCGCCGAGCGCCTTCAACGTCGCGGCGAGACTCCCACCGAGGGCCTCGTCCACGGGCTCGGCGCCCGGCGCGAGCACCACGCCGTCCTCGCCCTGGTAGACCCCGATGACGATCGCGTCGGCTTCGACGGCCGCCGCCGGGCCGGCCTTCAGTGAAATCTTGGTCACGTCTGTTCCTGTTCTGGAGGTTGGCGGGATTTCCGCATCGTAACCGCACGCCTCGGCGGCGTGCGCGAGCCGGTTGGCCGATAGGGCGCGAACAAGGGGTTTCCCGAGCGCCCAGCCGACCGTTCGGTAGGCTCGGCACATGCCAGAGACGCCATCCGCCCGGCCGGAGCCGGCCCAGCCCGCCGGCGAGCCCCTGCTCACCTCGCCGCTGCACGCCCGCCACCTCGCCCTCGGCGCGAAGATGGCCGACTTCGGCGGCTGGGAGATGCCGATCGAGTACTCCGGGGTCGTCGGCGAGCACGCCGTGGTGCGCACCGGAGTCGGCGTGTTCGACGTCAGCCACCTCGGCAAGGCCACGGTGTCGGGCCGCGCGGCCGACGGGACGAGCGCCGCCGACTTCGTCAACACGACGCTGGCAAACGACCTGCGCCGGGTCGGCCCCGGCCAGGCGCAGTACACCCTGGCCTGCGACGAGGCGACCGGCGGCGTGATCGACGACCTGATCGCGTACGTGAAGTCCGAGGACGAGGTCTTCCTGATCCCCAACGCGGCCAACACCACCGAGGTCGTGCGCCGGCTGGCCGCGGCCGCCCCGGCGGGGATCGCCGTGACGAATCAGCACTCGGATTTCGCGGTGCTCGCGGTGCAGGGCCCCGGTTCCGCCGACCTGCTCAAGTCCCTGGGGCTGCCGGCGGACCACGACTACATGGCGTTCGCTACCGCGACCTGGGACGGAAGGCCGCTGACGGTCTGTCGTACCGGGTACACCGGCGAGCACGGGTACGAACTCGTCTGCCGCTGGGACGACGCGGACGAGCTGTGGACCGCGATCCTGCGTGCCGGTGAGCCGTTCGAGATCAAGCCGTGCGGCTTGGGCGCCCGCGACACGCTGCGCACCGAGATGGGCTACCCGCTGCACGGCCAGGACCTCTCGCCGCAGATCACCCCGGTGCAGGCGCGCGCGGGCTGGGCGGTGGGCTGGAAGAAGGAGGCGTTCTGGGGCCGCGAGGCGCTGCTTGCGGAGAAGGCCGCGGGCCCGCGCCGCCTGCTGTGGGGCCTGCGTCAAGTCGACCGGGCGATCCCGCGCCCGCACATGGAGGTCCTTGACGATCAGGGCTCAGTGATCGGCGAAGTCACCAGCGGAACCTTCTCTCCGTCGCTCAAAATGGGCATCGCGCTCGCGTTGCTGCCCCCGACGGCCGCAGCCGGTGACACCGTCTACCTGGACGTACGCGGACGGCGCGCGGCATTCACGGTGACCAAGCCGCCATTCGTCACGCCCTCGACCCGCTGATCCGACCCGCTGATCTGACTCACTGATCCGCCCTACGGCCGCGCGGCGAGCACCAGCAGCGCGATCGCCGCGCCCGTCTCGGCCAGCGCGCCGAGCACGTCGCCAGTGATGCCGCCGAAGCGTTGGACGCAGCGGATCAGCAGCACCAGCGCGCCTGCGATACCAAGCGGTACCGCGGCGACGGCCAGCACCGCCGTCTGCGGGTCGACGATCAGGCCGAGCAGCCCGGACACCACGGCGACGGCAATCCCCGCCGCCATCGCTGTGCGTACGCGAACCGAGCCGGCGACCCATGCGCCGAGCCCGTCGGGCCGAGCCGCCGGGATCGGTCCGCTGCACGCGGCCGTCACCGCCAGCCGCCCGGTCATCGCCGCGACGACGACCGCGACCGGGCCCCGGTGGACGTCGTACGCCGCCGCCAGGCTGCTGATCTGCACCGCGAGGACCAGGATCAGGGCCACCACGCCGAACGGTCCGATGTCGGACTGCTTCATGATGTCGAGGGCCTCGGCGGCGGGCTTGCCGGAGCCGAGGCCGTCGGCCGTGTCGGCCAAGCCGTCGAGGTGCAGCCCGCGCGTCAACGCCGCCAGCGCGGCGATCGCGATGCTCGCCGAGATCAGCGGCGCCCGGGTCCACCACTGCACGACCTGACCCGCCCCCGCCGCCACGGCTCCCACGCCGAGGCCGACCAGCGGAGCGGAGATCATCGCCGCTCCCGCCGCGCGCCTGTCGACGCGTGGAGCGCCCGCCCGCACGATCGTGAGAGTGCTGACGGAAAGACGCAGGCCGCCGATTACCCCGGATATCCGCCCCGGACGGCCGTCGTCGCCATCGCCCGGCTCGGAGCTCGGCTCGCCGCCCGCCGCCGCATCGCAATGGTCTGACTGCTCGTCCACGCCAGGGTCACAACCGGGAGCGCAACAGCGGTTCGGGTAGGCCTTCCTCGGCGTAGGAGCCGGTCTCGGCGAGGATCGTCACCGCGCCGCGCAGCAGCGGCAGCGCCAGCAGCGCCGCGCAGCCGCCATCCGCCCGCACCTTGAAGTCCAGCAGCGGATCCAGGTTCAGCCGTTCGATCGCCTTCTGATAGGCCAGGTCCGGCGAGCGATGCGCGGCCAGCATCCAGTCGGGCGTGCGGAACGCGATGCGCTGCGCCAGGACCGCGCACGCCGCAGCGCCCAGCCCGTCCAGCAGCACCGGGGTCCGGCGCACCGCCGCCTGCACCAGGAAACCGGTCAGCGCCGCGAAGTCCGGTCCGGCGCACGTGGCCAGCAACTCGACCTGGTCGATCAGCACCGGCCGCGCCGCGCGCATCGCGTCGCGCACCGCCGCGCACTTGCGGATCCACGCATTGTCGTCGATGCCGCTGCCGCGCCCGGTCACCGAGGCGGCGTCCGCCCCGGTCAACACGCCGATCAGCACCGCCGCCGGGGTGGAGTGCCCGACCCCGATCAGCGACGGCATCAGCAGGTCCGCTCCGGCGTCCACCTCGGCGTCCGCGGTCGCCATGCCCAGCCGGAACGCCGCCGCGGCCTCGTCCCGCGAGCAGGCCCGCTCCTGGTCGATCCGGCCGGTGCCGCGCCGGACCCGGCCCGCCGAGACCTCGGCCGGCAGCTCTGCGAAGTCGTCCGGATCGCAGTCCACAGACACGTCCAGGACCCGCACCGACGCCTGCTGGACCCGGGCCAGCGCCTGCACGGGACCGCCGCCCCCGGCGATCCGGCGTACCAGCGCGGCTGTCGCCTCAGGCGCGTACGCGCTGACGCCGTGCCGGGCGATCCCGTGGTCCCCGGCGAACAGCACCACACGGGCGCGGTCGAGCTGCCGGGGCGGACACACGCCCTGGACCGCGGCGAGCCACTGCGCCAGCGTCTCGATCCGGCCGAAGGAGCGCGGCGGCAGCGCCACCTGCTCGGCCCAGCGCACCCGGGCCGCCTCGCGAACCGCCTCGTCGGGCCGCGCCACACCCTCGGCGATCTTCTCCAGCTCTGTCGTGTCCATCGCTCCCGGAGCCTAGTACGCGTGCCTCAGCTGTGTGGATTGGGAGTTGTATGGACTAGGAGCTGTGCGGTTTCAGGCGCAGCGGAATCCCAGCAACGACGAGCGAGACATCGTCCGCCGCCGCGGCGAAAGCCTGGTTCAGCCGCCCGAGCTCGTCACGGAAGCGGCGCGTGCCCCTCGACTCCGGTACGACACCCAAGCCGATCTCGTCGCTGACCACGATCACTGAGTGCGCGGGATTCGCATACGCATCAACGAGGTCGGATACCAGCCGGTCGAGTTCCCTACGCGGCCCGCCGGCGCGCCACGCCTCGTCGTCCCACGCCCCGACGGCGTCCATCGCAGCCGTCAGCCAGAGGGTGAGTGAGTCGACGAGCACCGTGCGTTCCGTGTGTCGTAACACCGTGGCGAGCCGGTCCGGTGTATCGCCGACCTCGACCGTTTGCCATGACGCCGGTCGCATCTCACGGTGCCGGGCGATGCGCTCGGCCCACTCGCTGTCGCCTTCGTAACGCGGAGCGGTTGCTGCGTAAAGGACGTCCGGATCGTCCGACAGCAGCTGCTCGGCGAAGGCCGATTTACCGCTCCGTGCGCCGCCGAGTACGAGGGCACGCCACGCGGTCGTGTGCCGCTGCTGAGTTGTCCCTGAACGCATCGCGCGCAGCCTAACGCCTTGATGCGAGCGTTGCCTGCCTGGGCACTGGATAGGGTAGCGGCCATGGCATTCACATGGCGGTACGAGAACGCATCGGGGGTGGAGGTGGAACCCGTCGTCCCGGTCGAGGGCGAGCACGCCGCCTACTCGACTCAGGGCGACGCGGAGACCTGGATCGGCGAGAACTGGCCCGAGCTGCTGGCCGCCGAGGTCGAGCAGGTCACGCTCCTGGAGGACGGGGCCGTGATCTACGGCCCGATGTCGCTCCAGGAGTCGCCGCCTGCCTGATCGAACCGGCTACGGGCGCTGCACGGGAGACGTGGTCATCGCCGGGTCGCGCGTCACAGCAGGCTCGACGATCTCGTCGATCTGCTTGAGCAACCCGGCGTCCAACTTCACGCCCGCGGCCTTGACGTTCTCCGCGACCTGCTCGGGCCGTGACGCGCCGATGATCGCCGCCGAGACGTTGCGGTTCTGTAGCACCCACGCCACCGCGAGCTGAGCCAGCGTCAGACCCGCCTGATCGGCGAGCGGCTTGAGCTGCTGCACCCGGTCGAGCACGTCGTCCGTCATCCACCGCTGGATGAAATTGCCACCGGTCGCGTCGGTCGCCCGGGAGCCCTCAGGCACCGGCCGTCCGGAAACGTACTTGCCGGTCAGCACGCCCTGCGCGATCGGTGACCAGACGATCTGGCCGATCCCCAGCTCCTCGCAGGCCGGCACGACTTCGGCCTCGATGACCCGCCACAGCATGTTGTACTGCGGCTGCGAGGAGACCAGCGGCACCTTCAGTTCCCGGGCCAAGGCGGCAGCCGCCCGGATCTCCGAGGCGCGCCACTCCGACACGCCGATGTACAGCGCCTTGCCCGAGCGCACCACGTCGGCGAACGCCACCATGGTCTCCTCAAGCGGCGTCGCGTGGTCGTACCGGTGCGCCTGGTAGAGGTCGACGTAGTCCGTCTGTAGGCGGCGCAACGAGCCGTCGATCGATTCGAGGATGTGCTTGCGCGACAGCCCGCGGTCGTTCTTGCCGGGGCCGGTCGGCCAGTACACCTTGGTGAAGATCTCCAGGCCCTCGCGGCGCTCGCCCTTGAGGGCCTCGCCGAGCACGGACTCGGCCCTGGTGTCCGCGTAGACGTCCGCGGTGTCGTAAGTGGTGATCCCGGCGTCCAGCGCGGCGCGCACGCACGCGTGTGCGGCCTGCGCCTCCACCTGGGAGCCGTGGGTGATCCAGTTGCCGTATGCGATCTCGCTGATGACCAAGCCGCTGCGGCCGAGGTGTCGGAACTCCATGGACCCCAACGTACCGCCTGGCGCCGCTGCTTCGATGGCGGTCGCACAACGGGTCGCGTGACGCGGAGCCCGTGTCACGTCCCTACTTCGGGTTACCCCGGAAGTCCACAGTTGGCCTCGGCTGGCGCAGGAACCGCGGCATCGCCGCGCGGGAGAACGCGTAGAACCCGGTGCCGCGGGCCTCGGCCTCGCCGAACCTCTCCCGCACCGCACGCTTCACCCGGACGTTCAGCAAGACGCCGAGCACGATCCCGACGAGGACGACGAACTCCATCACGAACGACGCGTAGGCGTAGATCACAGCGCTGCGGAGCACGAGAGTGGCCCACGCCATGACGACGATGGGCATCAAGAACTCGATCAGGCGCAGCCGTCCGTCCACGTAGTCACGAACGAACGCGCGCGCGGGACCGAAGTCACGCGCCGGATAGTTCCTCGCGTCCCCGCTTTTGATCGCGTCCCGCTGCCGCTGATACGACTCGTTACGCACGGTCCGTTCTGCCCTGCGACGTTCCTTCGGGTCGGACGGCATCGCGCCGAGCCGCACCTTGCGAGCGGCCTCGGCCTCTCGCCGACTCGGAGTCGCGCCGGCCTTGGACCGGTCTGGCGTGCGGTCGGCCGTCGGCCGGGAGGAGGTGGCGGTCTCGGCCGGGGCGTCGGCCACGGCCTGATCGGCGGAGCGTCGTCGGAACACGAGGGAAGCGTAAACGCTCCGCGGCCGGGCACATAACCCGCGCCGGCCCAAGTGGATCGCGCAGCCATCGCACAGCCGCGGCACCGCACCGCAGTCGCCTTTTATTAGCGCGGTTTGGTTGGCTCAGGGCGGACGCAAAGAACTATCGTGGGCACTGACCGCACGAGCCGCCTCACGGCGCCGCTGAAGGGGGACCTGGAGGGCCCATGGCCGACGGAGTCATGAAGCGTGTTTCCTTGATTTTCAAGTCCAAGGCGAACAAGGCCCTGGACAAGTACGAGGATCCACGCGAGACGCTGGACTACGCATACCAGAAGCAGCTGGAGAACATGACGCAGCTGCGGCGTTCGCTCGCTGACGTCGCCACCGCGCGCAAGCGCATCGAGCTACAGATAAAGCAGGTGCAGCAGGACGCGGAGAAGCGTGATCAGCAGGCTCGCCGGGCGCTGGAGATGGGCCGCGAGGACTTGGCCCGGGACGCGCTGACCCGCAAGGCGGAGATCCAGCAGCAGATCACCACGCTCACGCCCCAGCACGAGAACCTGATCAAGCAGGAAGAGAACCTGACCAGGGCCGTGAAGGGCGCGCAGGCCAAGGTCGACGCCTTCCGCACCCAGAAGGAGACCATCAAGGCCAACTACACCGCCGCGCAGGCGCAGACCCGGATCGCGGAGACGCTCACCGGCATCTCCGAGGAGATGGGCGACGTCGGCCTGGCGATACAGCGCGCGCAGGACAAGACCGCGCAGCTTCAGGCCCGTGCGGACGCGATGACCGAACTGACCGCCACCGGCGCGCTCGACGACCCGCTGGCCGCGCTGACCACCGGCGACGACATCGACGCCGAGCTGAACCGGCTCTCCAGCGGCAGCGGCGTGGACAACGAGCTTGAGCGGCTCAAGCTTGAGCTGGCCGGCGGCTCGACCAAGCAGCTGGAGGCCGGCACCTCGGGCGTGGCCAAGCCGGGCGCGATCCAGGACGCCGAGGTCAAGGACAGGGAGGGCGACTCCAAGTGATCGTCCGCATTCTCGGCGAGGGCCAGCTGATCCTGCAGAAGGAGGCCCTCGACGAGCTGAACGAGCTCGACGACGAGCTCATGGCCGCGGTCCGAGAGGGCGAGGAGGCCAAGTTCCGCACCGCGATGGACTCGCTGCTGGTCCGGGTGCGCGAACTGGGCGAGCCGTTGCCGGTCGAGGAGATCAAGCCGAGCGACTTCATCCTGCCCAGCGCGGACTCGTCCCTCGACGAGGTGCGCGACCTGCTCTCCAGCGACGGACTGATCCCGGGCTGAGCGACCCTCCAGAGCGCCCGTCCGGGCAGCGGGGGATCGAAGGGAACTTCCCCGCCCGGCAGCCCGTTGTGCCGGGTGACGGCGGCGGACCGACCGGTCCCCGCCACCACCAGCGGGCCCCGCCGCCGCACCGGCGGCAGGGCGTGGCAGAGTTTTCGGAAGGACGGCTCCACTCGTGGCCAGGACGAGGTTCGCGCCAGACCGGGGATTGACCTCCCGCATGGTCTTCGTCATGTTCCTCATCGGCGCGCTGGCCGTCGCGTTCGTCGCGGCCCTGATCGCGTTCGTGCCCGCGCGCAGCCTGCCGGTCGTGCTCGTCATCGCCGGCGTCATCCTGTTCGTCCAGTTCTTCTTCTCCGACAAGATCGCGGCCTTCGCGATGGGCGCCCGCGAGGTCGGCCCGGAGCAGTACCCCGATCTGCACGGCGTGGTCGACCGGCTCGTCGCGCTGGCCGACATGCCCAAGCCCCGGGTGGCCGTGGCCGAGACGCCGATGCCCAACGCCTTCGCCACCGGCCGCAACCCGAGCAACGCCGTCATCTGCGTGACCACCGGGCTGTACGACCGCTGGAAGCGCAAGGAGCTGACCGACCAGGAGTTCGAGGGCGTACTCGCGCACGAGCTCTCCCACGTCGCGCACCGGGACGTGCTGGTCATCACCATCGCCTCGTTCCTCGGCATCCTGGCCGGCCTGGTCGCACGCATGGCGTTCTGGTTCGGCCTCGGCGGCGACCGGCGCGACGACCGGGACGGCGGCGTGCCGATCCAGCTGATCATCCTGCTGGTCTCGATGGTCACCTACGCGATCTCCTTCATGCTGACCATGGCCCTCTCGCGCTACCGCGAGCTGGCCGCGGACCGGTCCGGCGCGCTGCTGACCGGCAACCCCTCCGCGCTGGCCTCGGCGCTACAGAAGATCACCGGGGACGTGGCCAAGATCCCGACCCAGGACCTGCGCCAGGCCGAGCCGTTCAACGCCTTCTACTTCACCCCGGCCTTCAACGCGGAGACGGCCAAGTCGCTGTTCTCCTCGCACCCGACCACCGAGAAGCGGATCGAGCAGCTCGCCCAGATCTCCCGGCAGCTGGGTCGTGGCTGAGATGTGGCGCCGGGGCCGCGCCAGACGCCAGGCCCATCCGGCGCCACGTCCCAACCACTCTCTTCGCCGCTGACCCGGCCCGCCCGGCGCGGCACGACGGCCGCGCCAGTGCGATACCCACCCGCCACCTACCTCGACCAGGGACCGCCCCCACCATGGGATTCCTCGACACGCTGCTGGGCCGCAGCAAGCCCGTGCAGCCCAATCTGGACCAGCTGTTCGCCGTGACCAACGCCGCGCTCACCATCGAGGTGGCGCTCGGCCTCAAGCCCACCGGCTATGGAGCGGTCTGCTACCGCAAGGCCGAGGGCGGCGCCTTCGCCGAGGTCGAGGCGGACGTCGAGCAGCTCATCGAGGGCTTCGACGGCCCGCGGGTCGAGGTGTCCACCGACCAGTACGGCTACACCTGGCTGCTGGTGCGCCGCGACCCGGAGCAGCTCTCCGACCTGGTCACCGACGTGCACGCGGTGAATTCCTCGTTGCAGGACCACGGCTTCGGGCCGTACCTGCTGTGCAGCCTGTTCTCCTTCCGCGACCAGCAGGACCGCAAGGCCGCGCTGGTCTACCTGTACAAGAAGGGCACGTTCTACCCCTTCGCCCCCAAGGGCGCGTCGATCCGGGACAACGTGCTCGAACTCAACATGAAGACCGAGATCGGCGTGGACCTGCCGCTGGAGAAGGACACCAGCCGCTGGTTCCCGGTCTGGGGCGCGCCCGGTCTGTGACCCGGGCTCAGGACCCCTGAAGCGCACGTCACACCTCTGCCACGATTGATGCAGCCCGCTTGCCAGTCGGCGGAGCGCAGCCGCTACGCTCGTGCGGGTTTCGGCGAGTGGCGGAGGGAAACACAGTGGCGGTCGAGCCGCAGCGGGGAATCGGCGGCGCGCAGGACCAGGACACGGCGAGCAGTACGCCGACCCCCGTCTTCCCCCGCCCGCGCAGCGGTGAGGACCTACCCGGCGGCACGGACGCCCAGGACTCCGATGCCCAGAACTCCGAGGATGGGGTGGATCGAGGCGGCGCAGACGGCTACGAACCGACGTTGGCCTACGGCGGCGAAGAGCCGCCAGAGCACGCCGGAGGGCACGGTCGTCCCTGGCCGTCGGCCCGCCAGCAGATAGGCACCGGCGTCGCGGTGCTCGGCTGGGTCCTCGCCGCGTTCCTGGCCAGCCACCGGTTCCTGCCGGACACCGCAGGCCTGGCCTCGCTGCTGGAGACCTGGCTGCCGTGGCTCGCCGTGCCCACCGCGCTCCTGCTGATCGCCGCGGCCTTCGCCCGCTCGCTGCGCGGTCTGCTGGCCACCGGGGTGGCCGCCGCGGTCTGGCTCGGCGTCTACGGCCCCGAACTCTTCCCGCGCGGTGACCCGCTGCCGCCGAACCTGCGCGTGATCAGCGAGGACGTGAACGCGTCCTCGGTAGAGCTCGCCGCGGTCGGCCAGTTGGCCGCCAACCAGCACGCCGACGTGGTCACCCTGGAGCACCTGCCACCGACGCTCGCCTCGTCGCCGTCGACACAGTACCTGAACTCGACATACGGCTTCCACATCACGCAGTACGAGTACGGCGTCTGGAGCCGCTACAAGATCACCGATGCGCGCGCGATCGGCGTGACCACGACCGACTCGGACACCAGCAACGGCGCCACCGCCCTGGTCGCCGCCGTCCCGCACGTCGTCGTCGGCGCGCTGCGCGTCACCGTCAGCACGCCGCAGGGCCCGTTGGTGCTGTACGTCGTGCACATACCCCAGCCGGTGCTCGGCGACCAAGGCTTCGCGAAGGTGCGCGACGAGGCGGTGAATCGCCTCGTCAGCACGGTCGCGGCGGACCACGCCGACAAGCTGGCCATCGTCGGCGACATCAACGTCGCGCAGACCGACCGCCGTTTCACGCAGCTCAGCTCCGGTCTCGGCCTGACCTCCGCGCAGGGCGCCGCAGGAGACGGCTTCGGCTTCACCTGGCCTGCCGAGTTCCCGGTGGTCCGCCTCGACGACCTGCTGGTGCGCGGCGCCACTCCGGTGCACTCCGTAGTGCTCCCCGCCCTGGCCGGCGGCCAGACCCACCTGCCGATCGAGATCGACCTGCACCTCTGACTGCACCTCTGACAGGCCGCACCCCTACGGCAGCGCGAGCATCCGTTCCAACGCCAGCCGCGAGTACCGCGCAGTCTGCGCGTCCACAGTGATCCGATTGACCACCTTGCCCGCCACCAGCGACTCAAGCGTCCAGACCAGGTGCGGCAGGTCGATCCGGTTCATCGTGGAGCAGTAGCAGACGGACTTGTCCAGGAAGACGATCTGCTTGTCGGGATGCGCGTTCGCCAGCCGCCGCACCAGATTCAGCTCGGTGCCGACCGCCCACGAACTGCCCGGCTCGGCCGCCTCCAGCGTCTTGATGATGTACTCCGTCGAGCCGACGTAGTCGGCCTTCTGCACCACGTCGAACCGGCACTCCGGGTGGACGAGCACGTTGACGCCCGGGATCCGCTCGCGGACCTCGTCGACGCACTCGACGGTGAAGCGGCCGTGCACCGAGCAGTGCCCGCGCCAGAGGATCATCTTCGCCTCGCGCAGCTGACGCTCGGTCAGCCCGCCGTCCGGCTTGTACGGGTCGTACAGCACGCAGTCATCCGCCGAAAGCCCGAGCGAGCGCACCGCCGTGTTGCGACCGAGGTGCTGGTCGGGCAGGAACAGCACCTGCTCGCCCTGCTCGAAGGCCCAGCGCAGCGCGCGCTCGGCGTTGGAGGAGGTGCAGATCGTGCCGCCGTGCCGCCCGGTGAACGCCTTGATGTCGGCCGAGGAGTTCATGTACGAGACGGGTACCACCTGCTGCGCGATACCAAGCCCGACGAACGCGTCCCAGGCCTGTTCGACCTGCTCCGCCGTCGCCATGTCCGCCATCGAGCAGCCCGCCGCCAGGTCCGGCAGCACGACCTGCTGGTTCGGCGACGTCAGGATGTCCGCGGACTCGGCCATGAAGTGCACGCCGCAGAAGACGATGAACTCGGCCTGCGGCCGGGCGGCGGCGTCGCGGGCCAGCTTGAACGAGTCGCCGGTCACGTCGGCGAACTGCACGACCTCGTCGCGCTGGTAGTGGTGGCCGAGCACGAACACCCGGTCGCCGAGCGCGGCCTTGGCCTTCGCCGCGCGTTCCACCAGGCCTGGGTCGCTCGGCGCGGGCAGGTCGCCCGGACACTCGACGCCGCGCTCGCTGCGCGGGTCGGCGGCCCGCCCGAGCAACAGCAGCGCGAGCGGCGTCGCCGCCGGCTCGGCGAAGACCCCTTCGGTCGTGACGGCCCCGGTCGTGACGGTCGTGACGGTCACTTCGCCTCCCACAGCCTTTATCGTCTAACTGACGTAAACTATCCTACCGCAGGCGGGCTACCCGGGACGGCGCCGGACTGTGCGACCATGGGAGTGGTCAACCGGCTCGCGGGGCAGTGTGGAATATGCGGCCCCCCGGTCGTGTTGATCGGTCGAGCCGATGGACGCGGACTTCTCGAAGGCAGGCAGAGAGCATGACGGTTGAGGTTGACATCACCACCAAGCAGGACGGCATCCTCCTGACGCAGGCCGCCGCCGGCAAGGTCAAGAACCTGCTCGACCAGGAGGGCCGCGACGACCTGTCGCTGCGGGTCCAGGTCCAGCCGGGCGGCTGTTCCGGCCTGCGCTACCAGCTTTACTTCGACGACCGCGCGCTCGACGGCGACGTCGTCTCGGACTTCGGCGGCGTCAAGGTGGTCACCGACCGGATGAGCGCCCCGTACCTGGTCGGTGCCACCGTGGACTTCGTGGACACGATCGAGAAGCAGGGCTTCACGATCGACAACCCGAACGCCACCGGTTCCTGCGCCTGCGGCGAGAGCTTCCACTGAGTTCACTTGAACTTGCGCCGGGTGCCGGACGTCTGGCATCGCACGGCGGACGGACGGAGCATCCTCTCCGTCCGTCCGCCGTCGCATGTAGCCATTGCCTGTAGCTGCCGTCGCCACTTCTCGCAGCCACCCGCTCAGCCACATTGTGTTCATAATCACACTGACACTCCGTCAGGCACCGGCTCGCGTCGGCGTTCCTCCACGCGGCCGATGAAGCCGATGGATCTGCATCGCACGCACGACATTCGTGCTTGACGATCACTTCGGCCACGCGGGCCTTGTCGAACCTGCTCACGCGGCGTCAGCCCGCCGACATCAGACCCAAAACGCCGTCGGCGGTATCAACGGCTTCACCGGTATCAGTCACAGTGGCCAGCCGAAGCTTGATCACGTGCGTCTCGGCCGAGTTTATTGCGCCCGGCCACCCAGCGACAGCACCCAAAACCACACCCCCGCGTCCGCCTTGGCCGAGTTCTCCACCGCCACCTGAAGAAGCTCCAGGCACGTACTTCCTGGCCGACTCAAGCCATGCCCGGTCGATCTCCGATCGCAACGACGCGAGCAAGATGGCGAGCTCGATCGCCATGAGATCCCATCAGACCAAGAAAACGGCCAAAACGAATCCGACGCAGAACTATGAGTGCCGCGGAGCCTGACGCGTTCGTGCAGGACGAGACTCATCGCAATACACCTGACGGCACGGCAAGGTAGCTAACTCATCCATATTAACTGGCTGTTATTAACCTCTGCTGTGTAGCGCGCAGAAAGAGCAGTGGGCGAACCGCTCTGGGAGGTGACCGCCGCCGTGACAATGCCCGTAGCCAACACTATGCCTGCGATGAGCGTGCGTATGCGAGCCCGACGCTGACTGGTACCAGTGGACTTGTCCGAGGACGTGATCACAGGTCGCTCTCTATCTAGGAATTGAGCTACGACCCTACTACGTCCGGACGACGCCGGAACGGCGCTTGTGCTCAAGCGGTCTTGGGTGACATCCGCGCCGTTTCGGTGCGAGTGTAGCTGTTCAGAGGTGAGGTACGACGAAAAAAATGGGCGCGGCATCCGCCTGCGCCCATCCATAAAACTGCATCTTCCGGAGACGCAGCAGGACCCCCGACCATCGCTACCCACAAACGATGGCGGGGGTCCTGCCTTTGTGCGCCGGATCCCGCACCCGTGCGCCGACGGGTGGCTGCCCGGGATCCGCTACAGCGTCCGCAGGGCCGGGGGGAGAGCCCTGCGGGCGCGAGTCTTCACACTGGTCCCCTGTGTTTCGTACCCCTCTTTGCCTTGATACCCCTTCAGCAAGTCCGCATCACGCAGTGTAATGCTTCTTCTCGCCTTCTGTAGAGTTAAACGGCTGCATCGCCAGGGTGGTTCCCTTCGATGCCAAGATTTTCCTGAGCGTTTGTGTACGAAGAGTCACTAGCGATCTTGGACGGCTCGGCGCCGGCGCTGTCATGATCAGATCTTCTTGCCGGTGGCCAGATCGATCACGGTGCGGGTGCCTACCGGATTGGGCAGTTTGAGCGTGAATGTGCGCGGGCCGATGTAGTTCGGGCACATCACGCCGACCCTGGGTTCGAGCTGGGCCAAGCCGACGCGTACCTCGGTGCTCGACTGCTGGAGGACCTCGACGTATTGGCCGCAGGCGCCGCCGCGCGCCTCGATCTCAAGGTAGAGCGTGCTGCCGTCGGCGGACTGCGATTCCTGGTCGATCGGGGCGTACCTCGACTTGGCTGGCGGCGCTGTGAGTAGCGCGCCGGGTGACGGCGAAGCTGAGGGTACGGGGCTCATCGGGCCGCCCGGATTGACTGTCGAGGGCGGGCTCGGCGTGGCGGTGCCGGAGGGGGTGGGTGAGCCGGGGACGGTCGTGATCCCGCTGGCACCGCCCGCGGCGCCGACGGGGCTGCCGTTCACCGAATTGGTGCCGCTCGCGCATGCGGCGAGCGTCGACGCGAGCCCCATGGTCACGACGGCCAGCGCCGCGCCAGCTGCGCCACGTCGAAGTCGAAGTAGGCCGATCATCGGGTCACCGTCCTCTTCTGCTTGTACTACTCATGTTCTCGTTCTCGTCGTACGCGTGCTCTTTCGCGGTCGAGCTGTGCCTGGCCTGTTCTGTTCGGTGTTCGTCTGTGCTTGGACGACGGCGGGAGCCTTCGGGTTCCGCGGTTCTGGGAACTATTTCGGGGTCTCGGTCCTTGGTCCTCGCGCCTCAGTGTTGTTAGTGCGTTGTTAGTGCTCACGGCGCACTAGGTACGCGACGGCCGACTCGCCGCGTTCGGGCACCGGCTCCTCGCCGACGTAGCTGTGCTCCCGCATCTCGCTCCAGGCGCGGATGTCGAGGCGAGCGGCCGGGTCGTCCGCCAGCACTCTGATAGTGGCACCGATCGGCACTTGGTCGATCTGCTTCGCCAGTCTGATCACCGGAATGGGGCATCGGAGGCCGAGCGCGTCAATGGTGGTGCTGTCGGTCGCTGAGGTGGTCGGGACGGGGTCGGCGGTGGAGGGGAAGTTCATGCTTTTGGCGGAAGCGGAGGGGGTTGAAACAAGAGGGGGTGAAGCAGAGGAGTTCGAAGCAGAGGGGGCTTCGGCACGCACTGCGGCGACGATCGCGGGCAGGTCGGCGAGGAAGCGGTCCACGTCGTCCGACGTGATGCGCCAGGGCAGTGAGATCCGGACGTTCCCGTGGCTGAGTACGCCCATCGCCTCTAGTACGTGACTCGGCGTCAGGGTCGAGGCCGTGCACGAGGAGCCGGACGAGACCGAGTAGCCGGCGCGGTCCAGCGCCGTCAGCAGCGCCTCGCCTGACGCGTACAGACAGGAGAAGGTCACGATGTGCGGCAATCGGCGGTCCGGATGGCCGACGATCTCGACGTCCGGGACGGTTCGTGCGACTTCGGCACGGATGCGCGCGACCAGGTCGCGGTGGTGCGCGGCGACGGTCTCGCGCTCGGCTTCGCGTGCCCGCAGCGCCGCTGCGGCGGCGAGTACGGCCGGGACGTTCACCGGGCCGGGCGCACGTCCGCGCTCACGTTCGTCCTCAGGCCACGCGGCGGCGAAACGGGTTCCCTTCCGCACCGCTAGAACGCCGACGCCGGCCGGGCCACCCCATTTCCGCGCCGATCCGATCAGGGCGGACCAGCGCTGTGGCGGGGCGATGCGGCCGAGTGCGGCGGAAGCGTCGACTAGGAGGGGGATGGGAGAGATGGGGCGGATGGGAGATTCGGGGGATTGCAGTGATGCGGGAGATGATGTGAGGGATGGTGTGGGGGACTCGGCGGATTTTGTGCAGAGTTCCCAGGCCTGCTCGATTGGCTGGAGTGTTCCGACTTCGTGATTTGCGTACTGCACGCATGCCAGCGCGGTGTCTCCGGTGGCCAACGCCTCGGCGAAGGCGTCCATCCGCAGTTCGCCGGATCTGGTCACCGGGACCGTTGTGTGTCCACCGCCGAGTTGCGCTGCGGTGAATGCCGCCGCGTGGAGCACTGCCGAGTGCTCGACGGCGCTGGTCACGATCCGTCTGCCGGTCCGTGACCGGCCCTTGGTCATGGCCGCGACGGCGAGGTGGATGGCCGCTGTGCCCGACGTCGTGAACACCGTCTCGTCCGGACGCGCGCCCAGCACCTCGGCGACTGCCTCGCGCGCGGCGTCGAGCAGCATTCGCGCACGCCGCCCCTCGCGGTACAGGCGGTCGGCGTCTGCCCAGCCGTCATCGAGCGCGGCCAGGTACGCCTCGCGCGCCACGGGATCCATCGGCTCGCCTGACGCGGCGTCGAGAAAGACTGCGTGCGTGTCGTGTATGTCGTCCCTGTCGTTCAAGTTCAACAACGCTCAACGCTCCCACGTATAGGACAACGTCCTGCGTACGACCCTACGTCCTTGCCCGCGTTGCCTAGGCCGGTGCCGGTGAGATGACCCGATCTGACCAGCGATTAGTCCGTATGCGTGAGGCCGCGATCGGCCCTGCGAAGCTGAGGGGTACCTGCCCGCTCGACGCGGAAACCGCTGGAGTAGGGTTTGGCCGCAGAACTGATCCCCCTGCCCGCACTCCGGGCGCCGCGGTCGCGCAGACACCGGTCGGCCGCGCCGGTGAGCAGGGCGAGACTCCGGGAAGGGTACGTTGAGTCAGTACGGCTCCGAACGCAGGCCGCGCGCGCTGAGCGATCCCGCTCGCGGGCGCCGGGGCGCTGCGTCAATACAGCGTCAAAGTGGCGGCGCTTCGGCCGCGAAGAGGCGACTGATCGCCCGCGTGGCGCTGGCCGGCGCCGTCCTGGTCACGGCCACCGGTTGCAGCAACGCCTTCACCCGGCTCGGCTTCCCCGACCCGGCGAGCGCCGAGGCGCCGACCATCCTGCACCTGTGGCAGGGCTCGTGGATCGCCGCGTTCGCCGTGGGCGCCGTGGTATGGGGGCTGATCCTGTGGTCCAGCTTCTTCCACCGCCGCTCCAGGCACGGCATCGAGGTGCCGCCGCAGACGAAGTACAACATCCCGATCGAGGTGCTCTACACGATCGTGCCGACGATCATGGTCGGGGTGCTGTTCTACTTCACGGCGAAGGACGAGTCCTCGCTGCTGAAGATCACCTCGGACCAGTCGACCAGCATCAACGTGGTCGGACGCCAGTGGAGCTGGTCGTTCAACTACAACTATGACGCTGCCACCGGCCAGGTCTTCAGCTCCGGCGGCCCGGCGGTCTACGACGCGGGCACCCCGGGGCAGCCGCCGCACCTGTACCTGCCGCTCGGCGAGAAGGTGAAGTTCACCCTGACCTCGCCGGACGTCATCCACTCGTTCTGGGTGCCGGCCTTCCTGTTCAAGCTGGACGTGGTCCCCGGCCGGGTCAACCAGTTCGAGCTGACGCCGACCAAGCAGGGCGAGTTCATCGGCGAGTGCGCCGAGCTGTGCGGCATCGACCACTCCCGGATGCTCTTCTGGGTCGACGTCGTCCCGCCGGACCAGTACAAGGCCCACCTCGCGCAGCTCCAGCAGGACGGCAAGACCGGCCAGCTGCCGATCGGCTGCGGCACCAACGCCGGAGCCGGCGAGCAGGGCATCCCCTGCCGCGTCGGCCCGATGACCGGTGTCAAGGGACAGAACGCGAATGGAGGTGTGGGCTGGTGACCACCATCGACCAACCGGCGGTGGGGCACGCCGCCCCCTCGGTGACCGGCTACCGGACCCGGCAGCCCGGTTCCGTCGTGGTCAAGTGGATAAGCTCCACCGACCACAAGGTCATCGGGTACCTCTACCTGATCACCTCGTGCATCTTCTTCGGCTTCGGCGGCCTGCTCGCGCTGCTCATCCGCAGCGAGCTGGCCAGGCCCGGCCTCCAGTTCGTGACGCCGGAGCAGTTCAACCAGCTGTTCACCATGCACGGCACGATCATGCTGCTGATGTTCGCGACCCCGCTGTTCGCCGGCTTCGCCAACGCGATCATGCCGTTGCAGATTGGCGCCCCCGACGTCGCTTTCCCGCGGCTCAACGCGCTGGCGTACTGGCTGTTCCTGTTCGGCTCGCTCCTCGCGGTCAGCGGCTTCCTGACCCCGCAGGGCGCGGCCGACTTCGGCTGGTTCGCCTACTCGCCGCTGTCCAGCGCGATCCACTCGCCGGGCATCGGCGCCGACCTGTGGATCATGGGCCTGGCGATGTCCGGCTTCGGCACCATCCTCGGCTCGGTGAACTTCATCACCACCATCATCACCATGCGCATGCCCGGCATGACGATGTTCCGGATGCCGATCTTCGTCTGGAACACGCTGCTGACCTCGGTGCTGGTGCTGCTCGCCTTCCCGGTGCTGGCCGCGGCGCTGTTCGCGCTCGAAGTGGACCGGCGGCTCGGCGCGCACATCTTCGACGCGGCCAACGGCGGCGCGATCCTGTGGCAGCACCTGTTCTGGTTCTTCGGGCACCCCGAGGTGTACATCGTGGCGCTGCCGTTCTTCGGCATCGTCTCCGAGGTGCTGCCGGTCTTCAGCCGAAAGCCCATCTTCGGCTACAGCGGCCTGGTGTTCGCGACGCTGTCCATCGCGGGCCTGTCGGTGACCGTGTGGGCGCACCACATGTTCACCACCGGCGCGGTCATGCTGCCGTTCTTCGCGTTCATGACCTATCTGATCGCGGTGCCCACCGGGGTGAAGTTCTTCAACTGGATCGGCACGATGTGGCGGGGGTCGCTCTCGTTCGACACCCCGCTGCTGTGGTCGGTCGGCTTCCTGGTGACCTTCCTGTTCGGCGGTCTGACCGGCATCCTGCTGGCCTCCCCGCCGATCGACTTCGCGGTGCAGGACTCGTACTTCGTCGTCGCGCACTTCCACTACGTGCTGTTCGGCACCGTGGTGTTCGCGATGTTCGCCGGGTTCTACTTCTGGTGGCCCAAGTGGACCGGCAAGATGCTCGACGAACGGCTCGGGAAGATCCACTTCTGGACGCTGTTCATCGGCTTCCACACCACGTTCCTGGTGCAGCACTGGCTCGGCGCCGAGGGCATGCCCCGCCGCTACGCCGACTACCTGGCGTCCAACGGCTGGACCACGCTGAACACGATCTCGACGATCGGCTCGTACCTGCTCGGCATGTCGACGATCCCGTTCCTGTACAACGTGTACAAGACCGCGAAGTCCGGCCGGCGGGTCACCGTGGACGACCCGTGGGGCTGGGGCCGGTCGCTGGAGTGGGCGACGAGCTGCCCGCCGCCGCGGCACAACTTCAACTCGCTGCCGCGGGTGCGTTCCGAGTCGCCGGCCTTCGACTTGCACCACCCCGAGGTCGCGCTGCGCGAGATCGAGCTCGGCGAACGCGGGCACGCCGCGAAGAAGGCGCTGGCGCGCGAGCGCGCCATGGGGCTGACCACTGGGCAGAGCACCGGGCAGAAGGGCGAGTGACGGCATGAAGCTCACGGCGCGGATGTTCCTGATCGTCGCGGTCTTCCTGTTCCTCGACGTGCCGACCTACTGGTGGCTCTCCCACGACCCGACCGGTACCGCGGCGCTGACCATGGCCTTCGGCCTGTGCGGGATGATCTACTTCTACCTGGCCTTCACGGTGCGGCGGATCGGCCCGGGGCCCGAGGACCGGGACGACGCCGAGCCGCACGAGGGCTCGGGTGAGCAGGGCTTCTTCGCCCCGTACAGCTGGTGGCCGATCATCCTCGGTGCCGGCGGCGCGGTGATGTTCACCGGGATCGCGGTGGGTTTCTGGCTCTGCTACTTCGCGGCGCCGTTCTTCGCGTACGGCGTGTACGGGCTCGTGTTCGAGTACTACCGCGGCGAGAACAAGCACTACTGACGTACGCACCCGACCGGTACGTACCTGAGTCCTGGCTTAAGGCCAGATCAGAGTGGGGTACCGGCGACGTACCTGGTCTGTAACAACTCTGCCCGACGGCCGTCGCGGATCTTCCGCGTCGGCCGTCGCTCATTATGCTGACACCGGATGGGTTGCCGCACCGGCTCGGTGCGCAGCATGCGGCGTCAGGGCAGGGGAGTAGCAGCACGATGTCGGATGGGGTCGGCTCTGGCATACCCGAGAGCGAGCCGAACGGGGACGTACTACAGCCTCAGCCGCCGGGCCAGGGCCCGGCGGGTGGGCGGGTTCCGAGGCGCGGTCTCATCATCGCGGGCGGGCTTTTCGCCGTCGCCGCAGCAGGCGGGATCGCCGTAGCCGTTGCCGGATCAGCCAAAGGCACCAAGAACAACGCCTCGGGCCACGGCACGGGTACGGGCGGCCCGCAGGGCGCCTCCGCCTCGCCCAGCGCTTCGCCTTCGCCGACCTACCCGGCGGCGACGCTCACCACCGTGCCCGGGAACGGTGCCTCGGACGTCGACCCGTCGAAGCCGGTGACCGTCACCGTGACCAACGGGACGATCACCTCCGTGCAGTTCTCCGGCGGTCAGGAGAGCAGCGGCACGCTGTCCGGCGACAAGTCCACCTGGACCTCCAACGGCTCGCTCAACGTCGACTCCTCCTACCAGCTCCAGATCCAGGCAGCCGGTCTGGACGGCAAGAACGTCACCAAGAGCGTCTCGTTCTCCACTCTCAAGCCCACGGCCACTCTCGGAGTGCTGGAGATGTGGCCTGGCGACGGGGTGAGCGTCGGGGTCGGCCAGCCGATCCGCGTCCAGTTCACCAACTATGTTCCGCAGTCCTACCGGGCCGCCGTGGAGAAGGCCTGCGTGGTCACCGCGACTCCCGCGGTCGCGGGCGCCTGGCACTGGGTCTCCACGGACACCATGGACTGGCGGCCGCAGGACTTCTGGAAGACCGGCACGCAGGTCGGTGTGGCGTTCGATCTGGCCGGAGTCAGGGCCGGGGAGCACCAGTACTTCGTGCGGAACCACTCGCTGAACTTCAACGTCCGCGACACCGACCTGCGCCTGGTCGTCGACACCAAGGCGTTCAAGGCCACCGCGTACGAGAACGGCAGCGTCGTGCGCACGTTCCCGATCGACACCGGAATGGACGACCCGCGGTTCGTCACCTGGAGCGGCGTCTTCGCCGTGCTCGGCAAGGGCAACCCGGTGGAGATGAAGGCCGACTACGGCAACGGGGATAAGTACGACGAGTTCGTGAACTACGCCACCCAGATCACCTATTCGGGCACGTACGTCCACTCGGCGCCCTGGGACGGTGAGATCGGCCACGTGAACTCGTCGCACGGCTGCATCCACTGCAACCCGGTCGACGCGACCTGGTTCTACAACCAGGCGCAGGTCGGTGATGTCGTCCAAGTCACCGGTACAGGCAAGACGGTCGACGTCACCAACGGTTTCGGTGACTTCACCGGCAGCTGGTCCTCGTGGCTGTCCGGCTCCGCGTACGGCGCGACGCTCGGCGGCGCGCCCGTCTCCGGGTGAGTAGTGAGCTTCAGCCATGTAGCTATGTGCGGTGACCACAGGACGCAGGTCACATAGGTCCGGCCTGTGTCCTGTAGCGCCGCGGCTCGTTCCTGATTACCGTTCGGTAGAGGAGGCAACGGCGCCTACCGGATCAAGCAGGAGCGTCAGCAATGGGTACGTGGCACGTCGGACCGTTCGACAACGACGATGCGATGGACTTCTTCGACGAGGTCGAGGAGACCCCCGATCCCCAGGTCCCGCCCAAGCTGCGCGAGGCGCTCGTGGCGATCGTCGAGCGCCCCGGCCAGGTCGAACTCGCCGAGGGCCATGTCGCGGTCGCCGCGGCCTGCCTCGTCGCCGCCGGTCGCTCCCGCGCCGCCGCGACCGGCAACGCCTCGGTGGACGCCTGGCTCACCTCCCACCGCCCCGCCGTCACCGCCGAAGACCAGCGCGTCGCCCTCGCGGCCCTCGACCGCGTGACCGGACCCGACAGCGAGTGGATGACCCTCTGGGCCAAATCCCCGGCGGGCGCGGCCCTCGAAGAGCGCATCGCCACCCTCCGCCAGATCCTCGACGCGTAGGGCGGGCACGCGGGGAGTGACCCGCGTGCACTTAGCTCCTGCTGGTGATCTCGATCCAGCGGTCGAGGGTGGCCTGGGCCGAGCCGGAGTCGAGCGACTCGGCTGCGCGGGTGACCCCTGCGGCTAGGCGGTCGGCCAGGCTCGGCAGCTTCTCTCCGGGGACGTCAAGGGCGTCGAGTGCGGCTAGGGTCGCCCCCGCGGTGAGGAGCACGGCGTCACGGACGGGGCCGCCCTCACCTGCCAGGAGCTTGCGCGCTATGCCCGCGTTGTAGGTTGCGTCCGCGCCGCGGAGGGCTTCGATGGGCGCGTATTCGATGCCTACGTCGCGTGGATCGAAGGTCGCCTCGGTGACGGTGCCTTGGTGCGCGGTCCAGATCGTGGAGGTCGTCGTCACCGTGAGCTCGTCTAGGCCGTCATCGCCGCAGAAGACGAGCGCCGAGTTGCCGCGCTTGGCCAACACGCCTGCGATCGTCGGCGCCATCCGGCGGTCGGCGACACCGACCGCCTGGGCTTTGGGCTTGGCCGGGTTGGTGAGCGGGCCGAGGATGTTGAACGTCGTCGGCACGCCCAACTCGCGCCTTACTGCGGCATGGCGGAACGCGGGGTGGAAGACCGGCGCGAAGCAGAAGGTGATGCCGGCTTCCTCGGCCACCTCGGCCACGCGGGAGACCGGCAGGTCGAGCCGGACGCCCAATGCTTCGAGGACGTCCGCCGCGCCGGAGGACGACGAGGCCGCGCGGTTGCCGTGCTTGACGACGCGCGCGCCCGCGCCCGCCGCGACGATCGCGGACATCGTGGAGATGTTGACCGTGTGTGCGCCGTCGCCGCCGGTGCCGACCACGTCGACGATCGCGCCGGGTACGGTGAGCGGCTCGGCGTGGCGGTACATCGTCTCGACGAGGCCTTCGACCTCGTCGACGGTCTCGCCCTTCGCGCGTAATGCGATGGCGAATCCGGCGATCTGCGCAGGTGTCGCGTCGCCGCGCATGATCTGGTCCATCGCCCACGCGGTCGCTTCGGCCTCAAGCGTCTCCCGGCGTATCAGCGCGCCCAGAACGCGGGACCAGGTGTACGCGCCCTCCGCAGTGCTGCTCGTCGTTGGCGATGCCTGTGCTGGTGACGTCACGATTCCTGGCCCTCCTTCCGCGTACGGCGCGGCCAGTCCCTGACCGTCGCGCTCAGGCTACTCGCGCGCGCAACAGCGCAGCTGCCACGTCCGCGAGCCGGACCGGGTCGATCGGGTGCGGTACGACGGCGTCCGCGCGCGCCCAGGTGGCGAGCCACCCGTCCTGCGCGCGGCCGGTGAGCACGAGCAGCGGCGGGCACTCGTAGATCTCGTCCTTGAGTTGCCGGGCGATGCCGATGCCGCCGGCCGGGACCGCCTCGCCGTCCAGGATGGCCAGGTCGATCTTCACGCCCTTCGCGATGTTGTCCATCGCCTCGATCACCGCGGGCTCGGTGGCCGCCTCGCGGATACGCACCTCGGGCAGGTCGGGCGCGGGCGTCTTGCCCAGGGCCGCGCGTACCGCGACGCGTACGTTCACGTCGTCGCTGTAGACGAGCACGCTCAGGGTGCTGAGGGGCGCCGGTGCGGCGACCGTGTGGTCGACGGTCGACGAGCTGGACATGGGCCACTCCCTGGCTTAAGCGCTAAATGCCGTAACCGATGTGCTGATGCCGATCGTAGTGGTCGGGTCTGACGGCGTGAACGAGTGGTGGGGCGGGGCGGAAGCGCTGGATGAGTCACAACGATTCGATTACGGGGTGAGCATACGGACTGAGATTCCGTCACTGGACGTCGTGCCGACATCCAGCGGGCGCCCGGTGCGCACACCGGCCTTCCCGCCTCGGCGGATCGGGGCCAATGTCCGTTTCAACCGGTGGCGGTTACTCCGTTCTGACGTAAGATCAACCCGCCGAACTGGTAACCCGGACCCCCTGCGTCAGGCCGGTCGGGGCAGGGACCATAATGGCGGCCGTGGCGACAGCAACAGCAACCCAGGCCGCACCCCTACGGGTGCCCAACCGGCCGAACCTGGTCAGCGTCGGGACGATCGTCTGGCTGGCCTCCGAGCTGATGTTCTTCGCGGCGCTGTTCGCGATCTACTTCACGCTGCGGTCGGTGAACGGCGACGAGGTCTTCAGGGCGAACGCGGCGCACCTCAACGTGCCGCTGTCCCTTGTGAACACGATCATCCTGGTGTCCTCCTCGTTCCCGTGCCAGTTCGGCGTGTTCGCGGCAGAGCGCCACCAGGTCTCGCGGACCGGCTCGCTGCTCAACTTCATGAAGTGGGGCATGCGCGAGTGGTACGCGCTGGCGTTCCTGCTCGGCGCGGTCTTCGTCTCGTTGCAGGTGTTCGAGTACTCGTCGCTGGTCAAGGACGGGCACCCGATCTCCGAGAATGCGTGGACCAGCGCCTTCTACCTGGCCACCGGTTTCCACGGGCTGCACGTGACCGGCGGTCTGTTCGCGTTCCTGATGGTCATGGGGCGGACCTACAAGGCCCGCAGATTCAGCCACGACCAGGAGGTCGCGGCGGTCGTCGTCTCCTACTACTGGCACTTCGTCGACGTCGTCTGGATCGGCTTGTTCAGCGTCATCTACCTGATCAAGTAAGCAACGGACGCAAGCCTCATAAGGGAACCCAGTCGTGAAATCCCTCTCCACGCGGCGGCGCCACCCGCTGGCGGCGTTCGCCGTCCTGGCGCTCGGGCTGGCCTTCGCCGGCGCGCTGTTCGCCGCCTTCGTCTCCCCGGCTGCCAGCGCCGACACCGGGGAGAGCGCGGCGCAGCAGCTGGCGAACGGCAAGGCGCTGTACATCTCGTCCTGTTCGAGCTGCCACGGCCCCAACGCCGAGGGCACCAGCCTCGGCCCGTCGCTGGTCGGCGTCGGCTCGGCCGCGGTCGACTTCCAGGTCTCCACCGGACGGATGCCGGCCAAGCAGCTCGGCCCGCAGGTGCAGGCGCACCCGGACGTCTTCAGCGCCGAGCAGGTCAACGACATGGCCGCGTTCGTCCAGTCGCTCGGCGGCGGCCCGCAGATCCCGGACGCCTCGCAGTACTCGACGGACGCGAACTCGGTGTCGCTCGGCGGCGTGCTGTTCCGGGAGAACTGCACGTACTGCCACAACTTCGCGGGTGAGGGCGGCGCGCTGACCGACGGCAAGTTCGCGCCGGCGCTGACTGGGACCGACCCGAAGGCGATCTACGAGGCGATGCTCACCGGCCCGCAGAACATGCCGGTGTTCAACGACCAGGTCATGCCGCCGGCCGAGAAGCAGGCGATCATCTCCTACATCGTGACCAGCCGCACCCAGCCGAACTACGGCGGCGCGGGCCTCGGGCGGCTCGGGCCGGTGTCCGAGGGCCTGTTCATCTGGACGGTCGGGCTGATCGCGCTGCTGCTGTGCGCCGTGTGGATCGCCGCGCACACCACGAAGGCCTCGGCGGAGAAGGTCGCGAAGGCGACCGCGGCGAAGGCGGGGAAGTGAAGCGATGAGCAATCCTGAAGCAAGCAACCACCCGGACGCCGGCTCGGTCGCCGTCCAGGAGCACGGTGACCACGGCCACGGGCACGGCGAGGTCGAACTGCCGGAGCACCCGTTCGCGGACCCCGGTCTTGAGCCGCACAAGCCGCGCGCCTCCGACATCGACGAGAAGGTCGCCCGGCGGATAGAGCGTCAGGTCGCCGCGCTGTTCACGCTCTCGGCGCTGGCCACCATCGGCTTCATGGTGGCCTACACCGTGGTGCCGCGTGACGCGGTGGTCAACTTCTTCCCGATCGGCGCGGTCTCGGCCTCGAACTTCGCCCTCGGCATGCTGCTGGGCGTCGCGCTGTTCTCGCTCGGCGCGGGGGCGATCTACTGGGCCCGCAACCTGATGACCGACGTGGAGTTCCCGCAGGAGCGCCACCCGCTGGAGTCCGACCCGCAGACGAAGGCCGACGCCACCGCGGAGTTCCGCAAGGGCGTGGAGGACTCGGGCATCAAGCGCCGTCCGCTGATCCGCCGCAGCCTGCTCGGCGCACTGGCCATCCTGCCGCTGCCCGCGGTCTGGATCCTGCGCGACCTCGGCCCGCTGCCCGGGGACACGCTGCGGCACACGGCGTGGAAAGCCGGCGAGCGGATCATCGACGACAACACGGTGTCGCTCGACGGCACGACCGGCAAGGGCATCAGGCCGGAGGACGTGACCATCGGGTCGATCGTCAACGCCCGCCCCGAGACCGCGCTCTCCTCGGGCGACGACTTCAATAACATGATCGCGAAGTCGGCCATCCTGCTGGTCCGGATGGACCCGGCGGACATCAAGTCGCAGAAGGAGCGGGACTGGGGCTACCAGGGCATCGTGGCGTACTCCAAGATCTGCACGCACGTCGGCTGCCCGGTGGCGCTGTACGAGCAGCAGACGCACCACATGCTGTGCCCCTGCCACCAGTCCACCTTCGACCTGTCCGACGACGCCAAGGTGATCTTCGGCCCGGCGGCCCGCTCGCTGCCGCAGCTGCCGATCACCGTGGACGCCGAGGGCTACCTGGTCGCCCGCAGCGACTTCGACCAGCCCGTCGGCCCGAGCTTCTGGGAGCGCGGATGACCGCCACGACCTCGCACGCCCCGAAGGCGCAGTACGCGCCGCCGGCCACGGCCGGTGGCAAGGCGGCGGAGTACCTGGACCAGCGGCTCGGCATCGCCAACGCGGCGAAGGCGCAGCTGCGCAAGATCTTCCCGGACCACTGGTCGTTCATGCTGGGCGAGATCGCGCTCTACAGCTTCATCGTGCTGCTGCTGTCCGGGACCTTCCTGACCCTGTTCTTCACCCCGTCGATGAACGAGGTGACCTACAACGGGTCGTACACCCCGCTCGACGGCATCAAGATGTCCGAGGCGTACGCCTCGACCGTGAACATCTCGTTCGACGTGCGCGGCGGCCTGCTCATGCGGCAGATCCACCACTGGGCCGCGCTGATCTTCGTGATGGCGATCATGGTCCACATGCTGCGGATCTTCTTCACCGGGGCGTTCCGCAAGCCGCGCGAGCTGAACTGGCTGATCGGCTTCACGCTGCTGGTGATGGCGCTGCTTGAGGGCTTCGCCGGCTACTCGCTGCCGGACGACCTGCTCTCCGGCACGGGTCTGCGGATCGCCGAGGGCGTCATCCTGTCCATCCCGATCGTCGGGACGTACATCTCGTTCTTCCTGTTCGGCGGGGAGTTCCCGGGGCATGATCTCGTGCCGCGGCTGTTCACGATCCACATCCTGCTGGTGCCGGGGCTGATCCTGGCGCTGATCACGGTGCACCTGATCCTGGTCTTCTACCAGAAGCACACCCAGTGGGCCGGTCCCGGGCGCACCAACGACAACGTGGTCGGCCTTCCGCTGCTGCCGGTGTACACCGCGAAGGCGGGCGGGTTCTTCTTCCTGGTCTTCGGCATCATCGCGCTGCTGTCCGCGCTGGTTTCGATCAACCCGATCTGGACGTACGGGCCGTACATCCCCAACCAGATCACCGCGGGCTCACAGCCGGACTGGTACATCGGCTTCCTTGAGGGCGCGCTGCGCATGATGCCCAACGTGGAGTTCAACTTCCTCGGGCACACGCTGTCGCTTAACGTGCTGATCCCATCGTTGGTCGTCCCGGGCATCCTGTTCACCGGGCTGGCGGTGTATCCGTTCATCGAGGCGTGGATCACCGGGGACAAGCGCGAGCATCACATCCTGGACCGACCGCGCAACATGCCGACGCGTACCGCGATCGGCGTAGCGGGCTGCACGTTCTACGCGGTGCTCTGGATCGTCGGCGGCAACGACCTGATCGCGACGCACTTCCACCTGTCGCTCGAAGCGATCACCTGGACCGGACGGGTGCTCATCTTCGTCGGGCCGGTCTTCGCCTTCTGGGCGACCCGGCGGATCTGCTTCGGCCTCCAGCGCGCGGACCGGGACAAGATCCTGCACGGCCGCGAGTCCGGCATCATCGTCCGGTCGCCGGAGGGTGAGTTCTCCGAGATCCACACGCCGCTCTCGGACGGCGACCGCTACAAGCTGGCCGTGCACGACGTGCACCGTCCGCTCAGCATCGCCCAGACGACGGACGCCAACGGCGTGCCCGCGCCCCGGCTGCGCGCGGCCAAGCTCCGGGCGAGGATCACCCACTGGTACTTCGGCACGCGAGTCGAGAAGCCGACCGTCGAGGAGTACCACGACGCGATCTCCAGCGGGCACCACTGAAAGCTCGCTGAATCGCGCAGTCGTCGCTGCCCCCGGCTTCGGTCGGGGGCAGCGCTGCTTCACGCCCGGCCGGCTACTCCTCGAAGCCCAGTGAGAACGCCGCCTCCAAGTCGTGGGAGGAGTAGGCGCGGAACGCGATGTGCGTTTCGGTGTCGACGATTCCCTGGATCTTGTTCAGCCGCCCGGGAATCACTTCGGCCAGTTCCTCGTGCGACCGGACGCGCACGATGGCGATCAGATTCCACTCGCCGGTTACTGAGTACGCCTCGCTGACTCCGTCGATGCCCGAGACCTCCTGCGCGACCTCGGGAATCCGGTCGATGTCCGTCTTGATCATGACAATCGCTGTGACCATGCCGCCACCCTAAGGCCGTCGCAGTGAACGCGTTACCAAACGAGGCATTACCGCGGCGGCGTGGGGTAACGCGGTGGGTACGGGTTATCGGTGCCGTAAGGATCGGGTGGTCCGGACGCTGGGGCCGAGGCGGCGCGCGAACGTCTGGTTGGCGGTGGCGGTCCTGCCCTCCCGCGGCCCGCGAAGACCATCACGTACAGGAATCCAGCGGTGAACCCGGCGATGTGCGCGATGTACGCCACGGTGCTGTCCGTCGGCACGCCGAGCAGGTGCTGGATCGCCGGCAGTTGCAGAACGAACCACGAGCCGAGTACTGCCCACGCCGGGAAACGCAGCGGCAAGAAGAACAGGAAGGGTACGAGGCTGGTGACTTTCGCCTTCGGGTACAGGTACAAATACCCGCCCAAGGCGGCCGCGATCGCTCCTGATGCGCCGACCAGGGGCGTTGTGGCGCTCGGATTGAGAAACGCGAACGCGTACGTCGCGATGTACCCGCCGCCGAGATAGAACAGCAGGAAGTGGAAGCGTCCGAGGCGATCTTCGACGTTGTTGCCGAAGACGTACAGGAACAGCATGTTTCCCAGCAGGTGCAGCCACCCCGCGTGGATGAACATCGCGGTGAGCACGGAGAGCGCCGGCACCTTGTGCGGAAGCTGGCCGAAAACGCACAGTGCTTGGCCGAGGCTCGTGTCGACCAGCATGCGTGGTTCCTGCGCCGTGGTCAGCTGGTGATTGTGGAGCAGTTCGAACGGGATCGCCCCGTGTTCCAGGAAATACCGCTGCTGAGCGCAGGCCTGCTGCGGCGTGCCGCCGCCGGTGAGGGACGCGGCCGGACCGATCAGGAACACCACGAAGTTCACGGCGATCAGTGCATAAGTGACATAAGCGGTACGCCGTACCGGGTTCTTGTCGTGAATCGGGATGACCACGGTCCGATCCTTCCCATTTCGCGCCACCGGTGCACGCGGCGCGCGCGGAGGCGCGTGATGGAGGCTGCGCTTGGGAATCCACCCTCTACCCTTGAAATGTGGGCACCGACGCTTCAGACCACGCGCGGTGCCTGAGAGACGGGCCGAGGGGCCCGTGGCGAGAGGAGCTGACGTGGACGGCGAGGAATGGGAGGTGCCGCTCCCCGACTCAGCCGAGCCGCCGTCCGCGACCTCTGCCGATGAGCCGGGCGACGAACCTGAAGGCGCCTCGGCGCTGGAGAGCGAGACCGTACGGCTGACCTCGCCTCTGCACGAGGCTGTGCGCCAACGCGTCATCGTGCTGGCGGCCGAGACAGCGGGGCAGTTGCCGCTGATACAGCTGCCCGCGACTTTGCGTCCGTTCGCCCGCTTCGCGCCGGCCAAGCGGGCAAGGCTGGCCGGCACGCCGCTCGCCGCCGCCGTGGAGACCGACACGGTGTTCCGGGAACGTATCGCCGACCGGGTCCGCGAGGCTTTCCCGGAGGTCGTCACGGCCTTCGACGCGGGCGTCTTCCCGGCCGCCGCCGACCCGCGGGACGTGGCGGCGCTCGCGTACCTCGTGCGCCCGGTCGGCTGGCCCGAACTCGTCGAAGAGGCCGAGTTGGCCGCACGCGCCGCCGAGCGCGCC
>NZ_DASYZI010000300.1:0-10173 GCF_035946395.1 Actinocrinis sp. | reverse complement strand
CGATGATCGGGTCGAGCCGGCGGATCGGCGCGTCCGGATCGACGCCGAAGAGCTTGGTGAAAGCCGAGGAGGCGGCGCGGTCCTCAGTGCCGGCGGCGGGAAGCGGCTCGGAGAGGGAGAACTGCTCGCCGGGCCGGTCCTCCATGGCCACCCGGATCTCGGGGGCACGGGCGTGGCCGCCGCGACCGGCGCCGCCGTCCGCGAGGATCGACTCGATCCGATTGGACGCGACGTAACGCGCACTGTGTGTGTCTGAACTCTGTGTATTTGAACCCTGTGTATCTGAACTGCGTGTATCTGAACTGCGTGTATCTGAACTCTGTGTGTCCACCTGGGCGCCCCAGATGCGCAGCAGCAGATGCCTGGTTTCCGTCTCCGTGGTCAGATCCGCGTAGCGCATGCCCTCCAGCGGGCGGGCCGCGTCCCACTTGGCGTCGAACTGGAGCAGGGCGAACTGGCCGAGCGAGGCGTCCTGCCCGATCTCCAGGTGCTTCACCCTGGAGGTGCGCCGCTGGTAGGGCAGGAACGCGACGATGATCCGGTCGTCGACCTGGTGCACGCTGCATTCCGGAAGCCGGTCGTAGAGGCGCACTTCGAGGCGGTCGGCGGGTAGGCCGTCCATGGTCATCTTGTGCGCCAGCCGCCGCAGTTCCCTGATGTTCTCCTCGACCCGGGTGTCGAACACCGGGTCCTGGATCTCCGCGGCGCGTTCCTGGGCCGCGTGCGTGGTCGGCGCCAGCAGCAGGACCTGCACCTTCACCCCGCGGGCCATCGCCTGCTCGACCGTGCGGGTGAACTGGGCGCCGCCCTCGGCCATCAGCGTGGAACTGGTGTCCAGGATCCTGATGGTGCGTTGCGCGTGCCCGACCAGGTCCATCAGGGTCCTGGTCGGCAGGCTGTCGAACTCCTTCGGTCGGTCGGTCGGCGTCGTGTCGTCCGTCTGCGGCCGCAGCAGGTGGAAGGCGGCGTCCGGGCGGCGGGCGTACTTGGTGTAGAACTCGCGGTTCAGCAGCTGTTGCAGCGGGTCGTCCGGCGCGACCGTCTCGGGCTGGAACGAGGCGTTCTGGTCGCCGAAGCGGATGAGCAGCGCCGGATTGGCCCTCGTCGCCGCGTCGATGCGCTTGGAGATCAGGTAGGTGGAGTTGTCCGCGTGCACGAAGCGGACCAGCAGGTCCCGGGTGGCCTGCTCGTCGACCACCTTGATCGGCAGCAGCTGCGGTATCGGCGCGGCGTCCTGCCAGATCGCCTCGAACTGGTCCAGGGCCGAACGGCCGAGCTGGGACTGGCTGGTGATCTCCAGCTGGGTGGACTGGTCGGAGAAGGCGTGCGGCGGCAGGAAGGCGAACAGGGCGCGCTCGTCCCAGCCGTAGAGGCTGAACGGCGCGGCGACCGTGTAGACGCGCAGTTCGAGCCGGCCGTGCGGGTGGCCGTTGCCGACCGCCAGGATCGCCGCGGCCAGTGCCCGGAAGTCGGCGATGTTCGCCTGGATCCGGTCGTTGATCCACAGTCCCGGCAGGGTCTGGCGCAGCTGGAACTCGCGCAGCGCCGAGGCGTCGGTGTTCGGGCTCATGAGCAGGACTCTGATGTCCGCGCCCTGGATCGCCGCGTCCCGCAGGGCCCTGACGGCGGCGTCCCGGTCCGCGCCGAACAGGCCGGAGAAGGTGTCCAGGATCCTGATCTGGCTGCGCGCCTCGCCGACCCGGCGCAAGAACCAGCCATAATCCAGCCGCGGGTGCTGGCGTATTTGCAGCGCCGCGGCCTGCCGCACGATCGGCTCGATGAGGAAGAGCACGGTCATGCCGCCGATCAGGTCGCCGGCGGAGTTGAGCAGGAAGTTGGGCCAGAAGCCGCTGCGGAAGCCGGCCGTCCACGCGGCCACGCCGAGCGCGAGGATCAGCGAGCCGAGGATCAGGAAGGCGAATACGTTGGGCCGCCGCGTCCACAACTCGCGCATCCGGACCGCGGCGCGGATCCGGTGCCCGGGAAGGCGCGGAACCTCAGGCTGCTGTGGCGCCCTCTCGTCCGGATGCTCGGACGTTTCAGCCAACGTCAACGCGGCCTCCCCATGTCAACGCTCGTACCGCCCCCTACGGCCGCCCCGCCGCGCGCGGCGTCATGACGACGTCTTGTCAGGATGGCACAGCGTGAGAAGACTGTGCGACCGGATCTGAGTGATTTTCAGGTAATTGGCAGGATCTCAGGCGCCGTTGTCCCGGGCAGTGTCGTCTCGGCCGCAGTCAGCCAAGCGTCGACGCGGTGATCTCAGGGTACGTGGCGTCCTGCGCGTCGCCCGGGCGGCAGGGGCGGCTGAGCAGCTTGCGATCGTCGCTCGTCAGGCAGCGGCCGGTGGCCAGCTCGAACTCCCAGCCGTGCAGCTGGCAGGTGAGCACGCCGTCGTGCACCGTGCCGAATCGGACCAGATCAGCCTTCAGATGCGGGCAGTGCCGCTGAATCACGTGGCCGTCGATCCGCGCGTAGTCCTCGACGCCGGAGGACTCGGCATAGTAGCCCTCGACGTAAGTCATCCGCTCGACCGACAGCGACTTGAAGAACGTGTAGATGTACTCGTTGTACGGGCCCTTACGCGACGCCTCGAAGCGGCAGGAGAGGAACAGTTCGTTCACCCAGTCCTGCGCACGCTTGCGCACCAGTTCCTCGATCAGCGGGCGCGCGGCTCGGAACCGGTAGCGGCACTCCTCGCCGTCGTAGGCGTCGATCCGCCGGTCTAAGAAGTCGAAGACGATCGACTCGTCCGTGCCGCCGTCGGCGGCGGCGACTTCCAGCAGGATCCGGCCGTTCAGCCCCGCGCAGGTGTAGTCGGCCGTCTCCATGAGCGGCTGCACCCACTCCTTGAGCTGCCCGACCAGGTCCGAGCGGTCCTGCGGCAGCGCGGCCAGGATCCCGTCGATCGCCGGCTGCACCTTCTGCTTGTACGAGAGCAGATAACCACGCCGGTCGTCCCTGATCCGGGCGACCTCCTCATCAGGGAGCTGCTCGACGGCGCAGTCGCCGTCCGCCGACAGCTCCACGCTCGTCCCGGTCAGCAGCAGGTGCGCGTTGTCCCGCCCCTGCTGCTCCAGGTACTCCAGGAACGCGAACTGGTCCGGGAACACGTTCGCCTCGTCCCGGTCCAGGTCGTTGAGGTGGAAGAGATCGTCGTCCAGGAAGCAGGGCGGCCCGGCGAACGGGAAGACGTGCGCCGCGTGGTACTGCTCCATGTACTTGAGCGCACGCGCCATCCCGTTGCGCCGCTTGCGCGTGCCGACGGTCTCCTTCATCCGCTCCGGGAAGTCGTACACCATCGGGTACCAGATTGCCCCGGAGTACTGGAGGAAGTGGCCTTGCAGCGGCCCGAACTCCTCGATCGGTCCGGCCTCGACCGGCCGCGAGTCGTTCTGGTTGTAAATGCGCACGCTGCCGTCGTCCACGGCCAAGCCGGAGTCCCCGAGCGGCCCATCGGTCGGCGAGACCAGCGCGTTGATCAGCACGCGCAGCCCGTCCAGTTCGACGACCTCGTTGTTGCGCGTCTGCACGAAGCGTTTGAAGCCGAGGCCCTCCAGCGCGTCGCGCAGGTCCGGCACCGGGAAGTCGGGCAGCAGGACCGTGGTCTGCTTCGACATGTGCCGGGCGAGCCAGTCCGGGTCGAAGTGGTCCCGGTGCAGATGCGAGACGTAGAGGTACTCTGCCGAGCCGAGCAGTCGCGGATCGAGGCCGGTGTTGTCCGGGAACGGCACCCACGAGCCGAAATAGGCCGGGGTGAACCAGGGGTCGCAGACGATCCGCCCGGCCGCCGTCTCCAGCAGCAGCCCGGCATGGCCGATCGAGGTGATACGCACCGGTGGAACTCCTCGTGTCCGCGTCGTCGCCCTGGGTGCGCGATCCGGCCCGCGCAACCGCCCTTAACCTATCCGACCCGGCGCGCACGAGCGGACGTGAGGCGCGTCGAACACGCCCTCAGCCCCGACCTTCCGTACCTGCCTGTTCAGCCGCTACGGTTTCGACAACGGCTGGATCACCCGCTTCGAATTTGACCGGGGCCGGCGCAGCAGGGTCGGCCGACGCGTAGCGGCGGGTGGGCCTACAGCCGCCACAGAAGCCCGGTCAAGTTCGAAGAGCCTGGATCACTGTGTGAACGGCTGCAACACAGCGAGTCGGCTCTCGCCGGTTCCGACGCGTTACGAGCGAGTTTGGCAGGGGAGGACGGCGGTTCGGTGAGCGGCGCCCCGCAGGATTCGGCGCGGCACGGTGCGGCCCCCGGCCCGGTGGTCGTCGCCCCCGCGTCGATGCGGCGTGTCCGCACGGCGCACCTGAACGAGCGGCCGCCCCCGGCTCCCGCACCGACCCCGGCCGAACTCGGCGTGTTGGTCGGAGCGCGCGCGGACGGCGACCCGGCCGAAGCGGTCCGGTTCGCGCAACTGGCCGACAAGCTCGGCTTCCGCGAGGTGATGCTCGGCGAGGCGACCGGCCACGACGCCTTCGCCTTGGGCGCCTCGATGGGACACGGACCCGCCACGCTGTGCCTCGGGCCGCTCCCCGCCGGAGTGCGTGACCCCGTCACCGTCGCGCGTGGCGCAGCATCCGTTGCCGCCCTTACCGGCCGTTCCCTCGGTATCGTCCTCGCGGCCTCCACGTCGGCCGTCGTTGAGGACTGGCATGGCCGCGCGCGGGGCGTACCGGCCACTGTCGTCGCCGAGTCCGCCGCCGTGCTGCGTGGGCCGCGCCGCGACAGCGGACTGCTCGCCGGGCAGCCGGTCGACTTCACCGGCGCGTTGGTGCGTACACGGGGCTTCGTCTGTGCACTGCCGCCCTCCAACGCCGAGCTGAGCGTGCTGGCGTTCGGTGCTGAGTTGACCGAGGTGGCCGTCGCGCGCGCGGACCGCCTCGTCGTCCCGATAGGCACGGTCGAGCACCTCGCCCGGCTGCGCGGCCGGATCCAACTCGCGGCCGAGCGCGCGGGTCGACCCGCGCCGCGCCTTGCCGTGTGGGTACCGGCCGCCGTCGATCCGGATGAGGACACCCGCCGGGACCTGTTGCGTGCCCTGATGCCTTACGTGCGCGCGGCTGGCTTCGCCGGGATGTTCACCGAGGCCGGTTTCGGCGAGATCGTCCGCCTGGCCCGCTCGGGTGCGCACGTGCGCTCGGTGGTGGCCGCGGCACCGCCCGAGATGCTCGACTCGGTGGCGGCCGTGGGCTCCATAGCGACCGTCCGCGCCGCCCTGGCCGAGTATCGCGCCGTGGGGGTGGACGACGTTCTGCTCGTCCCGCACAACGCCGAGACGCTCACCGTGCTGGCAGAGGCCTGATCGCAAGTTCGACTGCTTAGATCCGGTCAGCCGGACGCGCCGTCCTCGTCGTTCTTCGGCGGCCACGGGGCCGTCGGCACACCGGTCCCGGTCGACCCCGCCGGCCGTGAGCCGTTCGTCGCGGTGTGCCCGGTGTCCTGACGGGGAATCCGATACGGCTTCGAGTAAGGACGATGAGAACGCGGCTCGTCCGGGCTGTACGGCTGCGGTGGATACGCGTCCTGACCCTTGCCCCCGCCGACCGTGGCCATCTCGCGCTGGCGGCTCGCCTTGCGCTCGGACCGGCGCACGGTGACCAGAGTGACCAGGAGTACGAGCACGAACGAACCACCCGCGCCGAGCGCGATGATCAGGCCGGTGGCCGTTCCGTCGGACAGTGCCGCCAAGTGCAGGGCCTCGGAATGCAGGCCAAGGACGCTCATCGGTACCCCTTCATGACACGCATGACACGTCGGCGCGAGCCGCAATGGGATGGTGCCCAATCCCGGCCCTCTTCGTACACGTGTAGCCCTTTGGCTTAGCTCAAGGCGCGCGGTACGGGCGGCAGCGTTAGTTTCGGCCCAGGTTCATCCGCCGTTCAAGAGAGGCTGACGCCCATGGCCGAGAACGCGCGTACCGCTGCCGTCCTGCTGGTCAGCCCGGACCCGTTGCGGCGCGACGAGGTGGTCGAGGGGCTGCGCCGGCATCTGGGCGGCTCCTGCCGGGTCATCGGCGCGGGCGGGGTGCGTGAGGCCTCGGATGTGCTGACCTACCTGACCGGCGAGGGCACCGCCGTGGCCCTGGCGGTCTGCGAGCACCGGCTGCCGGACGGCTCCGGCGTCGAACTGTTCGGGCACGTCGGCCTCGCCTCGCCGACCACCCGGCGGGTGCTGCTGACCACGCTGGACCAAGCGGACTCGGCGCTCCAGGCGATCAACCAGTCCCAGGTGGACCGGTACCTCGTGCTGCCGGCCGAGCCGCTGGAGCACCGGCTGCTGCCGATCGTCGACGACCTGCTGACCGAGTGGTTCGCCCAGGACTCGGCGTCGCAGATCGGCGTCACCGTGCTCGGCCACCGGTTCGCGGCGGGCTCGTACCTGGTCAAGGACTATCTCGCGCGCATCCTGGTGAGTACCTGTCCAGGTATACTAATGGCATGGATATAGACGAGAAAGACGCAGCTCAGAGCGCTAATCCGACTGCTTACATCCATGTGTGGGGTGATGAGCGAAGCACTGCCAAGCGGTCGCCACGAAGCAAGCAAGCGGCGAAGGTGCGGCCCGCCGTGCAGTCGGCGCAAGCCATAGCGGAAACGCTGTTGGCAGCAGGCAGGGACGCCCAACGGCTCTTCCAGAGCATGGAGACATACAAGCCGCAGCGCGCCGGGGGATACGTACGCATCAGCAACGATCCCTTTGGCCTGGAACGCGGCGTCAACCGTCAAAATGCGGGACATCAGAGGGAAAGCTGATCAGCTTGATTGGAAGCAGGCACGGCATCGGAAGATCATGTTGGTTCTCGAAGCCATATGACCAGCGAAGAAGACCGTGCCCGCCGCTGCATTTTCCCTCATCTCGCCTACGCTTGACCAACTGCGTAGCACCGCCCCCATCGAACTGGTCGAGTGTCCTGGGCTGCTTGAATGCTTCTCTGTCGTTCCGGACCCGCGTTCCCCGCATGGGGTGCGCCGCGAGCTTGTCTACCTTTTGGCCCTGGCCGCGGCTGCGGTACTGGCCGGAGCCTGTTCGCTGGCAGCGGTCGGCGAATTGGTCGCCGACGCCTCTACCGGCGTGTTGGCCGCGCTCGGCGGCCGGATCGACCGACTCACAGGCCATTGCCCGGCGCCCAACGAGGCGACCATCCGCAGAACACTGACGCGCCTGGCTGCCGATGCGTTAGACCGGGCCGTGGGCCGGTGGCTCTCGGCACGCCGCCGCGAGAGCGCACCCGCCCGCGGTGCGGGCGCCAAGCGCAGGCGCAGGCTGCGGGCCGTTGCAGTGGACGGCAAGAGCCTTCGCGGCGCCACCAAAGCAGACGGCCACAGGAGCCATCTGCTCGCGACCGTCGACCATGCAGACGGCCTGACGCTGGCCCAACTGAACGTAGGCGAGAAGACCAACGAGATCACCTGCTTCACCCCGCTGCTGGACAGCATCGCCGACCTGACCGGCGTTGTGGTCACCGGCGATGCGCTGCACACCCAGCGCGCCCACGCCACCTACCTGCTGCGCCGTGACGCGCACTACATCGTGATCGCCAAGCGCAACCAGAAGTCGTTCTACCAGCAAATTAAAGCTCTGTCATGGCGGGAGGTACCGCTTGACGCACACGAGCGCGACGGCGAGCACGGGCGCCGCGAGATCCGAAGGACCAAGGTATACCGTCGACAACCTGCTGCTTCCCGGCGCCTGCCAGGCGATCCAGCTCAAACGCCGACGCACCTGCCGCAAGAGCGGCAAGACGACGATCAAGACGGTCCATGTCGTCACCAGCCTGACCGCCGATCAGGCCTTGCCCGTCCAACTGGCCATGCTCGTGCGCAGACGCTGGGGCATCGAGGCCCACCGCCACATCCGAGACGTGACTTTCGCCGAGGACGTATCCCGGGTCTGCACTGGCAACGTCGCCTGCGCCATGGCCACCTGCCGTAACCTCGCCATCGGCGCTCTACGCCTGGCCGGAACCACCAATATTGCTAGCGGGCTGCGCCGCAATGCCCGCGACCCGAACCGCCCGCTCGCGTTCCGTGGGCTCACATGACCAGAAAACGGACATCACACGACTTTGCCAAGGCCCTGAGCGTCAATTAGCGACTAAGGAACAACGAACTGATCCCGGATGTCGTCCTTGAATGTTTCGCTGGTCAACGTGGTTTGCTTTGGCGTGATGAAGTAGTTCATGAGCATCTCCTGGGGCCACTGCGCTTGCCGAATTTCACCTCACGACCCGAATTCGCTGGACCACGGCTTGAGGTAAATGACAGGCGTGTCGTCGGTGGCGTCGAGTTTTCGACGTGTAAATCAAGACCATTAACCTTCGGCAAGCGGCACCGCGAGACGCCCAGGCGGTTACGCCGTTGGGCAACTCTTTGCGCGAACAGGCCTACTTCAGGCCATACTTGATTGTCGCGTGTGTGCCGGACTCCTGGGTTTATGGTGTCGGTAGCGCGATGAAAGTAGAAAGCACCTCTAGGTGTGAGAACGCCTCTAGGCCCTGAACGGACTCAGGCCCAAAGCGAGCATTGTCCATGCGGATGATCGATTGTGCTCCTCCCCAGTAGTCATCGGTCGGCGTTGAGCGCCCCTACTACACGATCAAGTGGCTGGAATTTCACATTCATCTCTTCATATAGTTTAAGTTTACGATCGCAGCGTTCGAATGATAGCCAGCAATACTATTTACCCGCATCCGGATGCTAGAAACATAACGCTAAGACGACATCGCCGTCTCGCCACCACGCGAAACATGTGTCAGTATGAATAGTCCGGTATACGTGATCAGACACGAGGTGGCTAGCGCCGTCTCATGATTCGAGTCGTGAGGGAATCGGGCGGGATGGATCATCCTAAAGACGCGTCGCGATGGGAGCAGCTTGAGACGCGACTTTTGCTTCTGGCATTAGTAGGCATGCTGGGCGTGAGCCTGGCCAATGAAGTGTTCGACTTCGCGAGTAACCCGAAGTTCTACTTCCCGATGATCTTGCTCGCGCTCCTAGTGATCGTTCGCATCGCCGATGTAACGCGTGACAGGATCGAGTCGATTGCTATCGGGACACCACTTCGAACATACGACTCCCAGGCCGAGTTCTATGGTGGCGCGCTACCTGCTATCAACACGGCAGAGACCAACCTATTGGCGGTCTTCACGCATACCACCTCGCCACTCCAGCATACTATTGAATCAAGGCGCTACTACGCTGGTACATTAAGGTGGGTCAAGAAGAATCCCGGCAAGCGAAGCCTACACCGTGTCATCCGACTGCCAGCTACCAGCCCAGACGTCCAAGAGTGGGTGGACGAGCAGATCCGTCTTGCTAACAAGATTGAGAACTATCATGTTCGGGTACTGCGTTATCCTCCGGGGTTGGAGCTGGAAGGTGAGAACTTCGTGGTCATCGACTCACGCGAGATCTTTCTTGGATTCGAGATCGCTGGCCGCGAGGAACTACGCGGGTTCAGCATTCATGATGAGAAGGTCGCCCGATCGTTTGAGCAGCATTTCTGGGAGCTATGGCGGATCGCAGATCACAACAGTCAAGGTATTTTCACTGCGAATCTTGCTCATCAGACGCCACAATCGGCTTAGTACTGAGCCTTTCCGATCTACGCTCGGGCGAGTGAAGATCGCTTCCGGGCGACGGCGAAGACGGCTTTGATGAGTTCAGTGATGCGGTGCGGGCTGATGCGCACCAGGCGCAGGATCCGCCAGCCCTTCAGCAGGGCGAAGCCGCGTTCACCCGGGGCGCGTTGCTTCGCGTGGGCACTGTTGGCGCGTTTCTCGAATCCGTCGTGGCCTTTGCCTTTCGGGCGTTTGGCCGGGGTGCGCACGGGACCGCCCGCGCCCTGGTAGCCGCTGTCGGCCAACGTCTCGATCCCGGCGTCGGTGACCGCGTCGACGATCCCGTCCGCGCGGGCGGCGACCAGGTCGTGCGTCGAGCCGCAGCGTGCTTCGCCGACGAACGCCGGCTCGCCGCTCGTCCCCATTAAAGCCTGCACGTTCACGCCGGGACGGTGATGCTTGCCGCTGTAGTATGGGGGCTCTTCGAGCTTGGTCGTGCGTGTCTGGGTGGGGTTTGATCGTTTGGTGGTTGCAGCGTGAACCCGTGGCCTTTGTGAAGATTCAGGTTGCTGAGTCTTGAACGTTCACGGGGAGGCCACGGGCTTGGTCAACG
>NZ_DASYZI010000299.1:0-9791 GCF_035946395.1 Actinocrinis sp. | reverse complement strand
TCCACCCCACCGAATAACCTGTGTACAAGCGCATTCGGCCCGACGGGCGTGTGCATTCTGGCCAAAAAGCTGAGCAAGACCGGGGTGGTCAAGACGCCGGTCTACAACGACACGATAACCGGCCTGTTTGTCAGCGGCTTCCCAGCCAACGGCGTATTCGGCTTCGGAACCTACGGCCTGACCGTGCAGCGGGTCGTGGCCGTCAACGACGGCGCCTACGGCATTTCCCGTTTCGAGTCAACGAAGACCCTCTTTGCTAACGACACCGCCATCGGAAACAGCGAGGCAGGCTTCTATGTCGGGGATTCACCGAACGCGGCCACGGTGGTCCGTGATGACGTCGCCAGGGGGAACACGCTGGGCATTTTCATCCGGCACGCCAGGGGGGTGACCGTCGTCCACAACCGGTCCGCGGGGAACTGCCAGGGCATCATCGTGCTCGACGATGGCCAGGCGGGCGGGGCCGGCAATGCCCTCGTGCAGAGCAACAGCGTGTTCCGCAACAACAAGTTCTGCCCGGCGAGCGAGGAAGCGCCGCCTCTGCAGGGCGGCGGCATCCTGCTGGTCGGCGCCACCCAGACCACGGTCAGCCAGAACAGTGTGCAGGGCAACAAAGGCCAGCAGTTCAACTCCGGCGGGATCGTCGTGGTGAGCGCCGCGCCCTTCCATGGAAGCGATCCGCAATTCGACACGATCGCCCGCAACACCGCCTTCCGTGACACGCCCGACCTGCGCTGGGACGGCTCAGGCAGCCACGTGAGTTTCGTCGGTAACCACTGCAGCACCTCGTCCCCGGCGGGACTCTGCCACTGAGTACCTCACCCCCGGGCCGTTTACCCGAATGGCCCGCCAAAAGGTCGCCGCTCAGCGGACGCTCTCGGCCACACTGGTTCAGCCAGGCCCGGTCTCCACCAGTGTGGCCGAGACTCCCGCATCGCTGGCGTGGCTCCCGACGGCCGTGCATGGGCCGGACGGCCGGGCCAGCCGCGAAGCTGGCCGAAGGTCAGCGAGCACGCTGGACTAGCCCGGCCGCACCCCTAGACGTTCAGCAGCTTTTTGAGGAACTGGCCGGTGTAGCTGTCGTCGGCCATGGCGACGTCTTCGGGGGTTCCGGTCGCGATCACGTCCCCGCCGCGGGATCCGCCGTCGGGGCCGAGGTCGATGACCCAGTCCGCGGTCTTGATGACGTCCAGGTTGTGCTCGATCACGATGACCGAGTTCCCGGCGTCGACCAGCCGGCCGAGTACGCCGAGCAGTTTGCGGATGTCCTCGAAGTGCAGGCCGGTGGTCGGTTCGTCGAGCACGTACACGGTGCGGCCGGTCGAGCGGCGCTGCAACTCGGAGGCGAGTTTCACCCGCTGCGCCTCGCCGCCGGACAGTGTCGTGGCGCTCTGGCCGAGGCGCACGTAGCCGAGCCCGACGTCGTTGAGGGTCTTGAGGTGCCGGGCGATGCCGGGGATCGCCTCGAAGAACTCCAGCGCCTCGGCGACCGGCATCTCCAGCACCTCGGAGATGGTCCTGCCCTTGTAGTGCACTTGCAGGGTCTGCTCGTTGTACCGCTTGCCGTGGCAGACCTCGCAGGGCACGTAGACGTCCGGCAGGAAGTTCATCTCGATCTTGATGGTGCCGTCGCCCTGGCAGTTCTCGCAGCGACCGCCCTTGACGTTGAACGAGAACCGGCCGGGCAGGTAGCCGCGCACCTTGGCCTCGGTGGTCTCCGCGAACAGCCGCCTTATGTGGTCGAACACGCCGGTGTAGGTCGCCGGGTTGGACCGCGGGGTGCGGCCGATCGGCGACTGGTCGACGTGCACGACCTTGTCCAGGTGCTCGATCCCGGCCACCCGGGTGTGCCGCCCGGGCACCGCCCGCGCGCCGTTCAGCTCGCGGGCCAGGTGGGTGTAGAGGATGTCGTTGACCAGCGTCGACTTGCCGGAACCCGAGACGCCGGTGATCGCGACGAAGCAGCCGAGCGGGAACTCGACGTCGATGTCCTTGAGGTTGTGCTCGCGCGCGCCGTGCACGGTCAGCACCCGCTTGCGGTCCACCGGGCGGCGCTGCTCGGGCAGTTCGATGCGCATCCGGCCGGACAGGTAGGCGCCGGTCAGCGACTCCGCGGAGTCCAGCAGGTCGGAGACCGGGCCGGAGACCACGACGTGCCCGCCGTGCTCGCCCGCGCCGGGGCCGATGTCCACCACCCAGTCGGCGATCTTGATGGTGTCCTCGTCGTGCTCGACGACGATCAGGGTGTTGCCGAGGTTGCGCAGCCGCACCAGGGTCTCGATCAGCCGGTGGTTGTCCCGCTGGTGCAGCCCGATGGAGGGCTCGTCGAGCACGTAGAGCACGCCGACCAGGCCGGAACCGATCTGGGTCGCCAGCCGGATGCGCTGTGCCTCGCCACCGGCCAGGGTCGCCGAGGCGCGATCGAGTGACAGGTAGTCCAATCCCACGTCGACCAGGAACTGGAGGCGCTCGTTGACCTCCTTGAGCACCCTCTCGGCGATCTGCGCCTCACGGGCCGTCAGCTTGAGTTCCTTGAGGAACTTCGCGCACTCGCCGATCGGCATCGCGGCCACCTCGGCGATCGACCTGCCGCCACTGTCGGGCTCCGCGCCGAGCGTGACCGCCAGGACCAGTGGCTTGAGCCGGGTGCCCTTGCACGCCGGGCACGGCGCTTCGCGCATGTATCCGGCGTGCCGTTCGCGGGCGCTGTCCGACTCGGCCTCGGCATGCCGCCGCTCGATCCACGGGATGACGCCCTCGAACCCGGTGGAGTAGGAGCGGGTGCGGCCGAACCGGTTGGTGTAACTGACCGTCACCTTGTGGTTGTGGCCGTGCAGGATGGCCTTGCGCGCCTTGGGCGGCAGCTTGCGCCAGGGCGCGCCCAGGTCGAAATCGAGTTCGTCGGCCAGCCCCTCAAGCAGTCGGCCGAAGTACTCCGAACCCTGCCCTGCGGAGCTCCACGGGGCGATCGCTCCGGCCTCCACGGACAGGTCCGGGTCCGGGATGACCAGTTCCTCGTCCACCTCCATCCGGATGCCGAGGCCGGTGCACTCCGGGCAAGCGCCGAACGGGGAGTTGAACGAGAACGACCGCGGCTCAAGCTCTTCGAAGGACAGATCGTCGTACGGGCAGTAAAGATGCTCGGAGTACATCCGCTCGCGCTGCGGGTCGTCCTCCGCCAAGTCCACGAAGTCCAGCGTGATCATGCCGCCGGCCAGGCCAAGCGCGGTCTCGATCGAGTCGGTCAGCCGCCGCTTGGCCGACTCCTTGGCCGCGAGCCGGTCCACGACCACCTCGATCGTGTGCTTCTCCTGCTTCTTGAGCACCGGCGGCTCGGCAAGCTGGATCACCACGCCGTCCACCCGGGCCCTGCTGTACCCCTTGACCTGAAGGTCCCGGAACAGCTCGCCGTACTCACCCTTGCGCTCGCGAACCACCGGGGCGAGCACCTGGAAGCGGGTGCCCTCCTCCAATTCCAGCACCCGCTCGACGATCTGCTGCGGGGACTGCCGGGCGATCGTCCGCCCGCATTCGGGGCAGTGCGGCCGACCGGCGCGCGCGTAGAGCAGGCGCAGATAGTCGTAGACCTCGGTGATGGTGCCCACGGTCGAGCGCGGGTTCTTCGAGGTCGACTTCTGGTCGATGGACACCGCGGGCGAGAGGCCCTCGATGAAGTCCACGTCCGGCTTGTCCATCTGGCCGAGGAACTGCCGGGCGTATGCCGAGAGCGACTCGACGTAGCGCCGCTGCCCCTCGGCGAAGATCGTGTCGAACGCGAGCGAGGACTTGCCGGAACCGGACAGGCCCGTGAACACGATCAGGGCGTCCCGCGGCAGATCGAGCGAGACGTCCTTGAGGTTGTGCTCGCGCGCCCCACGCACGACCAGCTTGTCCGCCACCGGTGGCTCCCAACTTCCGCTGTCCCTATCCCGCCGAACACTCCCCGAAACATGCTAGGCGCCCCCACCGACAGACTTATTACGTTCCCGCCAACCTGGCCCTTCGATGTTTATCCGGACACCGGTCGGCCATCTCTCCCGGCCCCACCCGCCACACGGTCACCACGCGGTTCCTTCCCGTGCGCGTGGCGCGGCCCGGCCGGGCTGCGCGAGAGTAGTGACATGACGATTGATCCGCGAGCCCTGGATTTCGACGTGACCGCTCTGCTGGCCGAGCTCACCGACGCGACCGAACAGCTGATCGGCTCCGCGGAGCAGCTCGACGACGAGGCCGTGCGCGAGCCCTCGACGTTGCCCGGCTGGAGCCGCGGCCATCTGCTGACCCACATCGCGCGCAACGCGGACGGTCTACGTAACCTGCTGGAATGGGCGATGACCGGCGAGCGGCACGACATGTACCCCGACCGCGAGACCCGTGACGCGGACATCGAGACGGGCGCCACGCGAACGGCCGGGCAACTGGCCGCAGACCTACGCGAGGCGAGCCGGCGATTCGTCGAGGCGGCGGCCCGGATCACCTCGGAACAGTGGACCGTGAAGGTGGAGCGCCGAGGCGGCGGCCCGCAGCCCGCGTCGAAGATCCCGTGGTGGCGGCTCGAAGAGGTGCTCATCCACCACGTGGACCTCAACACCGGTTTCTCTCCCGCGCACTGGCCGGTGCAGTTCACCGGCCCGACGCTGGAGATGTCGGCGGAACGCTTCACCGACCCGGCGTACGGCGCCATTGCGGCGACACCCTTCCGCCTCTACGCCGAGGACACCGCACGCAACTGCGCAGTGGCCTGTGATCCGATGGACAAGGACCATCCGCTCGTGCGCGGTCCGGAAGCCGCGTTGCTGGCTTGGATGCTCGGCCGCAGCGACGGCGACGGCCTGACCGTCGAGCCCTTCGACGCGCTGCCCACCCTGCCCGCCTGGATGTGACATGACAAGACAAATGGCGAGACGTGAGACGTGACGTGAAATGAGCTACCACGGCAACGTGACGGTGGGCGGCCCGGCCGACGTACGAGAGCTCGCCCCGCTGATGATCACCAAACTGGCGGTCGGCCCCCACGACAACAACACGTACCTCCTGCGTTGCCGCCTCACCGACGAGCAACTGCTCATCGACGCGGCGGCGGAGCCGGAGCGGCTGCTCAAGACCATCAACGGCTCCCTCGCAGCGGTCGTGACGACGCATCAGCACCCCGACCACTGGCAGGCGCTGCAAGCCGTCGTCAACGCAACCGGCGCCCGCACGGCGGCCGGCGAGCACGACGCGGACGCGATCCCGGTCCACACCGATGTACGCCTACGCGACGGCGAGACGATCCACGTCGGCTACATCCCGCTGCGCGTGATCCGCCTCACCGGCCACACCCCCGGTTCGATCGCCCTGCTCTACGACGACCCAAAAGGCCACCCGCACCTTTTCACCGGCGACTGCCTGTTCCCCGGCGGAGTGGGCAGCACGCAGAACGACCCCGACCGCTTCACCTCGCTCTACAACGGCGTCGTCGAGAAAATCTTCAACGTCCTACCCGACGAGACATGGGTCTACCCCGGCCACGGCCGCGACACCACACTCGGCACCGAGCGACCTCACCTTGAAGAATGGCGCACCCGCGGCTGGTGATAGATCCGGAGAACGACGAGCGCAGGGGCCATACTGACTGCATGAGCACCCCGCATGGCTACGCGGCAGCACGGCCTCACGTGCTTCCCGACTCGCTTGATGAGCTGGTAGGGCCAGAGCACGGGACGGTCGTGCTGCCAACACGGCTCGATTGGGCGCCCGAGCGTAGTTACCTGCTCGACGATCCAGCGGACGCACGGCTCATGTACGAGCGAGTGATCCGAGAAGCGCTGCATGTCGATGACTTGCGCCGATTTCTCAATCAGGACCTCCTCGTTCGCCTGTGGCCAACACTGTTTCTCCCCGCCCGTGTTCGCGCCCTCTGGGAGCAGCGCTTCTCTCTGGCCGCGTAGTGGAAGATTTTCATCTGCGCCTCGCGCGTATCGGTCTTGACGTCGTGTCTCGCTACGGCCTCGCCCTCGCGGGCGGCTACGCCGTGAACGCGCATGGATTCATCTCACGCCCCAGCGCCGATGTCGATCTGTTCGGCGCTCTGGACGCGGACCTGCCTACGGCAACGGCGGCCGTAGTCGACGCATATCGGGCTGCGGGCCTGACTGTGGAAATTGACCACGCCAGTCGGTACTACGTTCGGCTGGTGGTCACCGATCCGCAGCTCAATAAGGAGTCAAAGGTCGAGCTTGTGGCGGACGTGCGGCTTCAGGAACCAGTGACCATGGCCATCGGTCGAGTCCTTCATGCCGACGATGTCGCGGCCGGCAAGATGGAGGCGCTCTTCACTCGGGCGGAATGTCGTGACTTCATCGATGTGGACGCGCTCCTCAGGTCAAGCCGTTACGATCGCGAGCAACTCCTCACACTCGCTGCCCGCCGGGATTCCGGATTCGATCGCGATGTGTTCGCCCAAATGCTCCTCGGCATCGACCGCTTCTCGGACGCAGAGTTCGCGCGCTATGCGGTGCCAACAGCCAATGTCGCAGCGATCCGTGCCGCAATGCACGATTGGCATGATGAGTTAGCGGCAAGCAACCGCGGATCTGTTCGCGGGTGAGCGCCCTCACTGTTCCCTGGCGGAGTTGGCGGCACGCAGAACGACCCCGACCGATCTGGCGCGGGATCTCCGTACCGGGAAGAACGGGGCGAAACCGTGTTGGCAGTGGGCATGAGCGCGAGCGAGGCCCGCAGCCAGTTGTTTCCGCTGATCCAGCAGGTCAATGCCGAGCGCACGCAGACTCGGACCAAGCACGGGACCGGAGATGCCGTGCTCATGTCCGCCGACGACTGGCCCCGCCGCATCGACGATGGGCACCGACTGGCGTATCGGGCTGATGACAAGGGAGTGAAGATCCCCAAGGCGCGCTACTGCTACAGCGCCTGATCACTGAGCGGAGTAGGTTACCCGCGTGGTGAAAGAGCGTGGCGCGGGCCCTAGCCGGAAACAGCAGGTTGCGACGGCGGGTCTGATCGGTGCGGTCGCGGGGGCGGCGCTCACCGCACACCGGGGTGTCAGGGCAGTCGGGCTCGGTGCCGCGATCGGCGCGGCGGGGCTGGGGGCGGTCGAGGCGGTGGCGCGGGCTCGGCAGCGGCCGGGGCAGATTCCCGAGTTGTGGGCGCGCATCGTGACCAGCGGCGCGTTGACCGCGCCGGTCGGCTGGGCGGCCGGGCGGTTGACCGGGGCGGGCCCGCTCACCGTGGGCACGGTCAGTGGCGCGGCGGCCGGGGCGCTCGGGTTGCGGCCGCAGAAAGTGGCGTTGGGGCCGATGCTCGGGGCCGGCGTGGGGCTGGGCTTCGCGCTGCGGCGGCGGCCCGCGTCAGCGGCGGTCGTGGCGACGGCGAGCGTCGTGTCGTTCCGGGTGGCCTCGGCGCTGCTGTTCCGTGATGCGCAGGTGAGCCTGCTCGCCGAGCGGGTCCACGCGGAGGATCTGCCGTTCGTCGTGCCGCTGGAGGCCAGGTCGCGGTACGTCGGCACCGGCTACATAAGGGAGTTGGCCGACGTGCTCGGCGGCACGTACACGGCGGACGCGGCCGATGTCGGGATCGTCGGCTCGCTCGACTCGCTGGCCGGGCCGGAGTTCGATCCCTCACAGGTCGATCCGCGCGTGCGCGAGTTCTACGAGCACACGACCCGGTTCACCCTCGACATCGTGCCGGAGTGGCGGCTGTGGGTACTGCCCGGGTATCTGCTGTACCGCAACCTGGTGGCGCGGCCGCTCGGGCAGGCCAGCGTGCCGATGAACCAGCGCGAGACGCAGCGGGGCATCCGCAGCCGCATCGACACGATCAGCGCCCCCGACCAGGACGACAGGGACGTGGTGGCCGTACGCGGCTGGATCCGCTCGTTCGCGGACAACGATGAGCCGATCTACATCGGCGTCTACACGACGTACCGGCACGAGGACCGCGGTTACGTCAGCGTCGGCTTTCCGCTGCCGCAGGCCAGCTTCACCGCGACGCTGGCGCCCACCACCCGGCCCGGCGGCGGGCTCGTCCTCAGCAGCCGCAGCGACCTGAAGCACCCAGGGCACTACCTGACGTACATCGACGCGGAGACCAGAGAGCTGACGACGGCGGCCGTGCAGGGATTCGCGGAGCGGCTCGACGTCTACGTCGAGGACGACGAGTTGCGCGCCGAGCACGCGTTCTGGGTGTTCGGCCTGCCGTTCATGGTGCTGCACTACCGGATGCAGCGAAAAACCGGATAGTAGCAACGGTCTCTCCCGAACCAGTCCTACTCCGTACCACCCGTTCTGATGACCCCCATTCGGGTCATTCCGGACGCGCGCGCCACACGCAACGTGTTACTACGGTGCAGTAGATGTCCGCGCGTTCGGCGCGGCCCGGTCGGAGAGCAGGTGACGACGGTGCGTCAAGTTCCATTGGCCTCGATCAACTTCAGTTCGGGGCTGACCGACGCGTGGAGCACAGTGGCCAGGATCGTGCCGAAATTCGTCGGCTTCCTGGTCATCATGGCGATCGGTTGGTTCATCGCCCGGCTGGTCGCCCGGGCGGTGGACCTGCTGCTGCGAAAGGTCGGCTTCGAGCGGCTGGCCGAGCGCGGCGGGATCAGCCGGGCCCTGGCGAACAGCAAGTACGACACGACCCGCATCGTGAGCAAGCTCGTCTACTACGCGCTGCTGCTGATCACCCTTCAGTTGGCACTCGGCGTGTTCGGCGCCAACCCGGTCAGCACGATGATCAACGGTGTGGTCGCCTGGCTGCCGCGCGGCCTGGTCGCGATCCTGATCGTGGTGATCGCCGCGGCCATCGCGCGCATCGTGCGCGATCTCGTCGGCAGCGCGCTGTCCAGCCTGTCCTACGGCAACGTGGTGGCCAGCGTGGCCTCGGTGTTCGTGCTCGGCATCGGCGTCATCGCGGCGCTCGGGCAGGCCGGGATCGCGACGGCCGTCACCGGCCCGCTGCTGACCGCGGTGCTCGCCACGATCGCCGGAATCCTGGTCGTCGGCATCGGCGGCGGCCTGATCCTGCCGATGCGTGAGCGGTGGGAGCGCATGCTCAACACCGCGGAGAGCGAGGCGCGCAGCGCGGCGTCCGGCACCAGCTACCAGCGGGGCCGTTCCGACGCGATGACGGGGCAGCAGGCCGAGCGGCCGTCGGCTTACTCGCCCGGAAGCACGGGTACCGGTCGCAGCGGTGGCTCCGGACAGCAGGGACCGGGCATGTCGCCTGGTTCGTCCGGGAACCAGCCGATGGGCGGCTGACGCGGCGAAGGCGGCACACCGAGCGTGGGCGCTGCGGATCGGTCGGTTGATCAATCCCCGGCGCCCACGCCGTACTCGCGCATGAAGTGGCACACGGCGGTCAGCCGCAGGGTCGCGAAGTCGTATCCCTCGTGCGCCTGCCAGCCGATTTCACGCAGCACGTCGGTGAATCCGAGGACGTAGTCGGTCAGCGCCTCATACAGCGACACGTCCTCACGGACGTCGGTGTAGACGGCGTCACGTATCGCGGCGGAGTGCTGGTCCACAGCGGCGACAAGCCCCGGCTCGAAGGCGAGTTCCGGCAGGCGCCGTTCGAACTGCTCGGCGAGGGCCGCGAGCGGCGAGGCGCCCAGCACGTGGTCGCCGAAGACCGGATCCCCGAAGACCGGGCCCGGATGCGGCTCGTCACCGAACGCTGACTCGTCGAACACGGAGTGTCGGCCCCCTCGGATTCTCGGCCCCGGCGATAAAGCAAGCAGCAACAATACCTGTATTTCACTGAGTAAAGGCTGAGAGTCCGGACGGCAGACCGCG
>NZ_DASYZI010000298.1:0-43164 GCF_035946395.1 Actinocrinis sp. | reverse complement strand
AGGGTGTCGCGCCGCTCAGCTCGGCCAGCTGCTCGCTGATGAGCTTCTCGTGCGCCTGAACGTCCTCGCGCGCCTTGCGCGGGCTCCAGCGCCCCGCCATCAGGAAGATGAACGGGATGAAGACGGCCTCGCCGCCGACGCACACCCACCACCAGCGCTGCCATTCCTTCGGGTTCTGCGCCGCGGCCTGCTGGACCGCGGGGCCGTACTGGCTGAGCACCGCCAGTTGCGGCGCGGCCTTCTGCACCGTCAGCAGGTCCGGGATGCCGACTTGCGCCGCCGCCTGTGCTTGGAGCGCCGGCGGGACCGCGTTCGGCGGGTACTGCGAGAGCTGCGCGAACAGCTGCGGGTGCTGCTGCACGATCGCCAGTGCCGGACCGGCCTGCGCCTGCGCCGCCGCGACCTGCGCGCCGTGGTCCACCAGTGGTGTGGCGCTGGAGACGACCAGCGGCAGGATCGCCGACGAGGCCGCGACCACGATGCGGATGATCCAGCCGTACACGGCCAGCCCGGTCGCGGTCGCCGCCGGGTTGCGCCGCTCGACGGTCTCGGTGAAGCTCGCCATCCACGGCGCGTAGGTGAACCCGCCGAAGATCCCGATCCCGGCGACCAGCAGCGCGAAGGTGTAGTAGCTGGTCTGCGGCCGGGTCGCGGCCAGCGCGAACGGGATCAGCACCCCGATCGAGGCGAGCGCCCCGATCAGCATGAACGGTTTGCGCACCCTCGCCGCGTCGGACAGCAGCCCGACCACGACCAAGCTGATCGCGTTCGCCGCCCAGTACCAGTTGAGCAGCCCGGCCGTGCGCTGCACCGTGTAGCCGAAGGTGGTCACGTAGTAGACCGTGAACGAGGCCACCGCGGCGAAGTACAGCAGCAGGAACAGGCTGATCGCCAACGCCGAGCTGACGATGTCGACGCGCAGCATCTGCCGCCAGTGCCCGCGCAGCGCCGCCTCGGTGTCCAGGCCCTTGGCCCGCGCCTCGACCAGCGCGCGGTCCCGCAGCGTCACCATGATCTGGTCGCGCAACTGCGGGGAGAGCTCGCGCAGCCCGATCAGCGAGATGACGAACAGCGCCAGCCCGGCGTACCCGGCGTAGCGGAACTCGTCCTGCCAGGTCGTCGAGCCGGTGTACGTGTGGCTGGTCACCGCGGTGACCACGAGGCTGCCGACGACCGGGCCCATCGTCCAGTAGCCCATCGCCGAGGCCCGGCCGAGCTGCGGGGAGAAGTCCCGCACAAGCGCCGGCGTGGTGACCAGGATGACGCCCTCGACGAAGTTGACGATGGCGATCAGCGCCAGGTACATGCCCTTCGACGACGCGTTGGGCACCGCAAAGGCGACAAGGGCGCCGGTGATCAGCAGGCCCCAGATGGTCAGGTTCGCGCGGCCCCAGCGGTCCGCGAGCCCGGCCGCCAGCGAGGCGAATGCGCCGAGCGCCGCGCCGACGACGGACACGTACACGAAGTACGTGAAGGTCATGTTGTAGTGCGTGATGATCGCGGTCGATACCGCGTACTGGATGTAGAGCTGGTAGTAGAGGGCGATCGTCGCGAGGATGACGATCGCGAGGTATGCGTAGCGGACGGCGGTGTCAGGGTACCGGCTGAGCTGCCGGTTCCACAGCGAGTGCGGGGCGGCGGGACGTGGAGCGGGGATTCCTTCCGTTGCCGAAGCGGACATTGCTCTGCCTCCTGAGCCGAAGGAGTCGCAGTGCCGAAGCCGATGCGACCGCACAACGCTGTGCGGCGGCGTGAGCGTAGTACCGACCGGACGGTATGGCTAGAAGGCGCCGAAACCGCGGTCGCCCAACGGCACGGTAAACGCGCCAGACCGCAGCTTTTCGGACGCGGCGCTGCTTCCAGGGCTGTTTGTCCTTGGACGCTGCCTAAGTGCGTAGGGCGGTCATGAACAGTTCCGCGTAGTGCTCGGCGATTTGATCACGAGTCAGCTCGCCGTCGCGGTGGTACCAGGTGCCCAGTTGGTTGACCGAGCCGAAGAAGAAGTGCACGGCCACGTCCGCGGGCACGTCCTTGCGCAGCGCGCCCTCACGCTGGCCCTCCTCGACCAGCGCGCGGAACCGCTCGTGGTAGCGCCGCCGCTCGGCGCGCACCTGCACCCGCTGAGGGAGCGGCAGCATGTGAATCGAGCGGAACGACACGATCGCCTCGTCGATCGAGCTGAGCGTGCTCTCCACCACGTCCGCCGCCGCCGCGCGCACCCGCTGCTCGGCGGAGCCCGGCCCGTCGGCGATCGTGGTCAGCCGCTGCGTCTGGAGGCCGAGCAGCCGGTGGTAGATCTGGTAGAGCAGCTCGTCCTTGGACGCGAAGTAGTGGTACATCGCGCCCTTCGTCACGCCTGCCGCGGCCACGATCTCCTGTACCGACGTGCCTTCGAAACCCTGCTGCGCGAACAGTCGCAGCGACGCGGCGAGCAGCCGCTCCTGCACCGGCAGCCTTGCCAGGTCCGGTTCGAGCGGGGACGGCGCGACTCTGGTGGCGGTGCGCGGCATGGCGATGAACGCGTCCATCGGTTCACGATTCATGGTCACGCCCCGGTGCCCGCCTGCTTCAGAACGCCCGGCTGTCTCGGCTCGCCTGCCCGGTTCAGGTACGGCGCCAGTTCGTTGCGTGCCACCGACCGGATGTGGACCTCGTCGGGGCCGTCCGCGATGCGCAGCGTTCGCAGCGCGGCCCACATCGCGGCCAGCGGGGTGTCATCGCTGACGCCTGCGCCGCCGTGCACCTGGATCGCCCGGTCCACCACGTCCAGCGCCACGCGCGGCGCGACCACCTTGATCGCGGCGATCTCGGTGCGCGCGGCCTTGCCGCCGTGCCGGTCGATGAGCCACGCGGTCTTCAGCGTCAGCAGCCTGGCCTGCTCGATCGCCATCCGCGACTCGGCGATCCACTGTTGGATCACGCCTTGCGCGGCCACCGGGCGGCCGAATGCCACCCGGCCGGCCGCGCGCTCGCACAGCAGCTCCAGCGCCCGCTCCGCCATGCCGAGCGCGCGCATGCAGTGGTGGATCCGGCCGGGGCCGAGCCTGGCCTGCGCGATGGCGAAACCGCCGCCCTCCTCGCCGATCAGGTTCGCGGCCGGCACCCGCACCGCGTCGAAGTGGATCTCGGCGTGGCCGTGCTGGTCCTGGTACCCGAAGACCGGCAGGGCGCGCACGACCTTCACCCCAGGCGCGCCGAGCGGCACGAGCACCATCGACTGCTGCCGGTGCGCCGGGCCGTCCGGGTCGGTCTTGCCCATCACGATCAGGATCCGGCAGCGCGGGTCCATCGCCCCGGTGGTCCACCACTTGCGGCCGGTGACGACGTACTCGTCGCCGTCCCGCTCGATCCGGGTCCTGATGTTCGACGCGTCCGAGCTGGCCACCTCCGGCTCGGTCATCGCGAAACCGCTGCGGATCTCGCCGCGCAGCAGCGGGGCCAGCCAGCGCTCCTTCTGCTCGGCGGTGCCGAACAGGTGCAGCACCTCCATGTTGCCGGTGTCCGGCGCGGCGCAGTTGAGCGCCTCCGGGGCGAGCTCGATCGAGCGGCCGGTGAGCTCCGCCAGCGGCGCGTAGTCGGCGACGGACAGGCCGTGCCGCGGCTCTTCGGCGTCCGGCAGGAAGAGGTTCCACAGGCCGCGCTCGCGTGCCGCGGCCTTCAGCTGCGCCACGACCGCCGGCACGCCGTGTACGTCCCCTGCTTCAGCCAGCGCCCGGCGCTGCGCCGCGTACACCGGCTCGGCCGGATATACGTGGCTTTCCATGAAGGCGCGCAGCCGCTCCAGATACTCCTGCGCCCTCGGGCTGATCTCGAAGTCCATCGCCGTTCCCCATCCTGGTTCCAGCCGCTGCTAGCCGCTGACCTGATCCACGTTCGCGGCGGTCGCGGAGTCCGGCACGCGGTCGAGCTTGCGCACCTCCAGGGCGCCCTCGCGGTGCCGCACGCGCAGCAGCTTCTTGTCGAACTTGCCGACCGTGGTCTTGGGCACCTCGTCGATGAAGGCCCAGTACTCGGGAATCTGCCAGCGCGCGACCTTCCCGCCGAGGAACGCGGCCAGCGCCTCGGCCGTCAGCGCCTCGCCGGCCGGCCCCGGACGGCGCACCACGCAGGCCAGCGGCTGCTCGTCCCAGCGCGTGTCCGGAATCCCGACCACCGCGGTCTCCAGCACGCCGGGGTGCCCGATCAGCTGGTTCTCCAGCTCCACCGAGGAGATCCACTCGCCGCCCGACTTGATCAGGTCCTTGACGCGGTCGGTGATCTGGAAGTATCCGAGCTCGTCGATCGTGCCCAGGTCCCCGGTGCGCAGCCAGCCGTCGTGGAAGCGGTCCGGCGCCGGGTCGCGGTAGTAGGACGCGGTGATCCACGGACCGCGCACCTCGATCTCGCCGACCGCCTCGCCGTCCCAGGGCAGTTCGCGCCCGTCCTGCACGTCGGTGATCCGCATCTCCACCCCGGCGCCGACCCGGCCGGTCTTCAGCCGCCAGTCCATCTCCTCGGCGGTACCGTGCTCGATCCCGGCCGGCGGATGCGCCATGCCGCAGACCGGGCTGGTCTCGGTCATCCCCCAGCCCTGGATGATCCGCAGGCCGTACCTGCGCTCGAAGGCCTCGAACAGCGAGCGGGAGGCGGCCGCGCCGCCCGAGCTGCCCAGCCGCAGCGAGGACAGGTCGATCTCGTGGTCGGCGCCGTAGTTGAGGATCGCGGTCCACAGGGTCGGCACGCCCGAAGCGACCGTGGCCTTCTCGGTCTCGATGAACCTGACCAGCATGTCAGGGGTCAGGTACTGCCCCGGCATGTGCAGCGTACTGCCGTTGAGGAACGAGCCGTGCGGGATGCCCCACGCGTTCACGTGGAACATCGGCACGATCGTCAGGACCCTGTCGGCGTCGGTGCAGCCGGTCAGCCCGGCGGAGAGCCCGGCGAGCGCGTGCAGATAGGCCGAGCGGTGCGAGTACACCACGCCCTTCGGATCGCCGGTGGTGCCGCTGGTGTAGCACATCGCCGCCGCGGACCGCTCGTCCAGCTCAGGCCACTGATAGCCGGGCCGCTCGGCGGCGAGCAGGTCGGCGTAACGCAGCACCCTGGTTCCGGTGGGCAGCCCGTCGAGCAGGCGCAGGTCGCCGTCGCCGATCACGACGTACGTCTCGACCCCGGCCAGCCCCGGGGCGACGCGCGCCAGCACCGGCAGCAGGCTGCCGTCCACCAGCAGGACCCGGTCGCCGCCGTGGTCGATGATGTGCGCCAACTGGTCGGCGGGCAGCCGGATGTTCAGCGTGTGCAGCACGGCGCCCATGCACGGGATCGCGAAGTAGGCCTCCAGGTGTTCCTGGTGGTTCCAGGCGAACGTGCCGACCCGGTCGCCCGCGCCGACGCCGAGCCGGGCCAGCGCCGCAGCCAGCCGCTCGGCGTTGCGGGCAATCTCGGCGAACGTCGCGCGCCGCGCCGCGGTGCCGGTCCAGGTGACGCATTCGCTGCGGGGGTAGACGCGCGAACCGTGGCGCAGGATGGACGTGATGGTGAGCGGGTAGTCCTGCATCGTGCTGGCAATCATCTGCAAGCCTCTTCCGACAGCGTCGCTGCTGTTGTCCGCCTCACTGGTGTCTGCGCGGCCCCCGCGCAACCTCGGCTCGAACACGCTCTAGCCGACGTACCGACTAGTCGGTACTGTTCCACCGAGCCGTCCTGCCCGCAAGACCTGAGCGAGGCACCCGAGATGACCACCGAGCCCGCGGAACCGGACCGCCGCGCCGCCGCGCCGACCGGCCGACAGGATCCGCCCGGCCTGCCGCTTGGCCCGCTGGCGGCCTACCTGGCCGGGCACCGCCCCAGCTTCGCGGACGGCCCGCTGGCCGCCGAGCTGATCGCCGGCGGCAAGTCGAACCTGACCTACCTCGTCCACGGCCGCCGCGACGGCGGTTCCGCCACCTGGGTGTTGCGCCGTCCTCCGCTCGGCCACGTGCTGGCCACCGCGCACGACATGGCGCGCGAGTTCCGCGTGCTGTCGGCGCTCCAGCCGACCGCCGTGCCGGTACCCGAAGTGTACCTGCTCTGTCAGGACGCTGAGGTCATCGGCGCGCCGTTCTATCTCATGGAGCGGGTCGAGGGGACGGTTTACCGCAGAACGTCGCAGACCGCGCGGCTGGCCGCCGAGCGGGCGCGGGCGATGTCCTGGGCGCTGGTGGACGTGCTCGCGGATCTGCACGCGGTCGACCCGGTCGACGTCGGCCTGGCGGACTTCGGCCGCCCGCAGGGGTTTCTGGACCGGCAGGTCGCGCGCTGGGGCAAGCAGCTGGCCGCGTCGCGCAGCCGGGAGGTGCCGGGCATCGACGAGTTGCACGCGGCGCTCGGCGACGCCGTGCCGACGTCGCAGCGTGCGGTGATCGTGCACGGCGACTACCGGCTGGACAACGCGATCGTGGACGGGCACGACCGGATCGCCGCCGTGCTCGACTGGGAGATGGCCACGCTCGGCGATCCGCTCGCCGACCTCGGCCTGTTGTGCGTCTACTGGACCGAGCTCGAATCGCTGGGCAACGCCGCGCTGACCTCGGCGGTGAGCGCCGAGGCGGGGTTCCCGGGGCAGGGCGAACTGGTCGAGCGTTATGCCTCACGCAGCGGACTGGATGTGGACTCGCTGCCCTGGTACGTCGCCTTCGGATACTTCAAGCTCGCGGTCATCGCCGAGGGCATCTACTACCGCTTCCTGAGCGGCCAGACCGTGGGATCAGGCTTCGAAGGCATGGGCGACATGGTGCCCGCGCTGGTCCGGCGCGGCCAGGAAACGCTGTCCGTCGGCGGTTGAGAACACAATCGAGCACAATCGAGGAGGTATCGCAGATGCTGCTCGAACGGGTGAGGACCCTGCTGGCCGAGCACGATCCGGCGGCCACGGCGCGACTGGACTTCCTGCGCGCGCAGTTCGACGCCGGGCTGGCCTGGGTGCACTTTCCGGTGGGACTCGGCGGCCTGGACGCGCCGCGCGAGGACCAGCGGATCGTCGACGAGGCGCTCGCCGCCGCGGGCGCACCGACCAACGAGCCCGACCGGATCGGCATCGGGCTCGGCATGGCCGCCCCGACGATCCTGGTGCACGGCACCGACGAGCAGCGCCGGCGCTTCCTGCGCCCGTTGTGGACCGGCGAGGAGGTCTGGTGCCAGCTCTTCAGCGAGCCCGGCGCAGGCTCCGACCTCGCCGGCCTGGCCACCCGGGCGGTGCCGCAGCGCCCTGACGGATCGGGCGACTCGGGGGACTCGGGAGACTGGCTCGTCACCGGCCAGAAGGTGTGGACCTCGATCGCGCACGAGGCGCGTTGGGGGATCCTGATCGCGCGGACCGACCCGAACGTGCCCAAGCACAAGGGCCTGACGTACTTCGTCTGCGACATGACCGCGCCGGGTGTCCAAGTCCGCCCCCTGCGGCAGTTGACCGGCGAGGCCGAGTTCAACGAGGTCTTCCTCAGCGAGGTGCGCATCCCGGACGCGCTGCGGCTCGGGCCGGTCGGCGCGGGCTGGGCGGTCGCGCAGACGACGCTGATGAACGAGCGCGTCGCGATCGGCGGCGGCGCGCGGCCGCGCGAGGGCGGCATGATCGGCGTGGTCGCCCGGGAATGGCGCGAGCGCCCCGGACTGCGCACCCCGGCGGCGCACGACGCGTTGCTCGAACTGTGGGTGCAGTCCGAGGCCGCCCGGCTCACCGCGGCCCGGCTACGGCAGCAACTCGCCGCCGGAGCGCCCGGACCGGAGGGCTCGGCGGTCAAGCTCGCCTTCGCCAGGCTCAACCAGGAGATCTCCGGGTTCGAACTCGACCTCGTCGGCGAGGAGGGCCTGCGCTACGACAGTTGGTCGACCGGCGACTGGGCGACCGCCCGCCCGAACTCCGCGAACTTCACCGGCCGCGGCGCCGGGTACCGCTACCTGCGCTCCAAGGGCAACTCGATCGAGGGCGGCACCTCGGAGATCCTGCGCAACATCGTCGCCGAGCGCGTGCTCGGCCTGCCCCCGGAGATCCGGGTCGACAAGGACGTGCCCTGGAAGGATCTGTCCCGGTGAACACGGCAGCAGCATCGAACCCTGCGTCAGCGGCATCGAGCCCTGCATCATCGAACACAGCGTCATCGAACACCGCGTCATCGAACGCTGTGCCGTCGAACACCGCACCGACGAACCCTGCATCATCGAACATTGTGCCGTCGAACGCTGTGCCGCCGACCGTGCCGTCGAACACCGTGTCATCGAATGCTGTGTTATCGGACACCGTGTCATCGAACGCCGCGTCGGCGAATCACGTTCCCGACCTCCTCTACTCGCAGGTCGAAGAGGACCTGCGCGCCTCCGTCCGCTCGCTGTTGTCCGACCGCAGCCCGTGGAGCGCCGTGCTCGCCCGCTGCGAATCGGATCAGGTCTATGACACGGAGCTGTGGCGGATGCTCGCGTCCGGCCTCGGCTGCGCGGGTCTCGCGGTCCCGGAGAAACACGGCGGCGAAGGCGCGTCGTGGCGCGAGGTCGCGGTCGTCGCCGAGGAACTGGGCCGGGCCGTCACGCCGACGCCATTCCTGACCAGCGCGGTCATCGCCACGGCCTGCGTACTCGAACTCGACGACGCCGACCTCGTCGAACGGCTGGCCACCGGCCGCGGCGCCGTCGCGCTCGCGGTGCCGCTGTCGACCGGACCGTACTTCGCCGGACCCGGCACGCCGTTTCCGGCGACCGTCACCGCCGACGAACTCGATCACCTGACCGGCCGGATCACCAGCGTCGCCGACGCCGGCTTCGCAGACCTCTTGCTCATCCCGGCCATGGCGCCGGACGGCCCGGCGCTCTTCGCCGTGGAAGCGGTCACCAGTGGGCTGACCCGTAACGCAGTGGTCTGCCTCGACCTGACCCGCCCCCTGCACGACGTCACTCTCGTCGACGTCCCCGCGCGCCGCCTCGCGCTCGGCGATCAGGCCGCCGCCGCGCTCGCGCGAGCCCTGACCGTCGGCGCCGCGATGCTCGCCTCCGAACAACTCGGCGTCGCGCAGGCCTGCCTCGACCTGACCGTCGACTACCTGAAGACCCGTACTCAGTTCGGTCGGCTCATCGGCTCCTACCAGGCGCTCAAGCATCGCGCCGCCGACCTGTGGGCCTCGGTCACCCAGGCGCGCGCGGTCGCCAGATACGCCGCGGCGTGCGTCGCCGACGACGATCCGGACACGCCGGTCGCCGTCGCGCTCGCACAGGCGTACTGCTCCGGCGTGGCGGTGCGCGCGGCCGAGGAGTGCGTGCAGTTGCACGGCGGCATCGGATTCACCTGGGAGCACCCGGCGCACCTCTACCTCAAGCGCGCCAAGTCCGCGTCCCTCGCGCTCGGCACCGCTGCCCGGCACCGCGCCGCGCTCGGACGGCTGGTTGACCTGCCCGCCGCGGCTCAGCCCGAGTGATCCCGGGGTCACCGGTGGCGATGCGGCGACGCAACGTAGTCGGGCGGCGTCGTGGATCCCTGCCGACACAGTCGCTAGGGTTGCCCGGGTGACGACGCGAACGAAAGTGCGGCGTGCCCCGGCAATCCTGGCGATCCTGCTGGCAGGTACCACTGCGTGCGCCGGTTGCCAGGGCCACGTGGCCGGGAGCCCGTCCGCGCTCGCGGCGGGCAATGGCGCGAAAGCGGGCGGTCCGACCGCCACGTCCACGGCCGCCACCGGCGGTTTCCTGCCTTCGGGAGCGGCCTCCGCCCTGACGACGAAATCGCCGAGGTCCATCGCGTCCTCGACAGCCGCCGCCGCGCCGAGCCCAGTGTCGCCGCTGGCCGGGAAGGTCGTCGCTCTCGACCCCGGGCACAACGGCGGCAACGCGTCGCACGCCGCCGAGATCGCCCAACTCGTCCCGCAGGGTTTCGGCCAGTACAAGGCGTGCGACACGACGGGCACCGAGGGCCCGGACGGTTACACCGAGCATCAGTTCAACTTCCAGGTCGCGCTGCTGGTTGAGGCGCTGCTCCAGCAGCGCGGAATCACCGTCGTGATGACGCGCACCGACGACAGCAGTGTCGGACCCTGCGTGGACAAGCGCGCCGCGATCGGCAACGACGCGCACGCCGCCGCGGCGGTCTCGATCCACGCTGACGGAGGGCCCGTCGGTGGTCGCGGCTATCAGCTGCTCGAAGCGGTCCAGTCGGTGGGCGGCTCCGGAGTGGACGCCGCCTCGCATCAGCTCGCGGTCGATCTGCACGCGACCTTCGACCGGGAGTCCGGGCTGACCCCGTCGACCTACATCGGGACGAACGGCTACGAGCCGCGCGACGACCTCGCCGGCCTGAACCTGACCACGGTGCCGAAGATCCTGGTCGAGTGCGGCAACATGCAGAACGCCGACGACCTGGCGATCGAGGAGTCGGCGAGCGGTCGCCGGCACATCGCCGGCGCCATCGCCGACGGGATCATCACCTTCCTGACCAGCGGCGGATGATCGGCAGCAGATGACCAGCACTCCGGTCCCCGTCTTCACCGAGAGCTACGTCACCACCGACGACGGCTGCCGCCTCTGGACCGCTCGCTGCGAGCAGAGCGGCAGTACGAGCTCGGGTGAAGGGGCCCCCAGCCGATCCACGCGCGGCGCATCCACGGACCCTGAATCCGACGCCGACGCCGACGCGGGCTTCGTCCTCTGCCACGGCGGCCCCGGGTTCTGGGACACCCTCGCCCCGCTCGCCGTCCTGCTCGCCGGCCGCGGCCCGGTGATCCGCTGGGACCAGCGCGGAGGCGGCCGCAGCCGGCATCAGGGGCCGTACACGCTGGCCCGCTTCGTCGCGGACCTGGACGCGGTGCGTGCCGCGCACGGCCTGGAGCGAGTCACCGTCGTCGGCCACTCGTGGGGCGCGAACCTCGCGCTGCACTACGCGCTCAACCACCCCGAGCGCACCCGGAGCCTCGTCTACGTCGCCGGCGTCGGCCTGTCCTGGGACTGGCGACCGCGGCACAACGCGAACTTCCTGGCCGCCATGGCCCCGCACGCCGCCGAGTTCGCCGCGCTCACCGCACTCGACCAGCCGACCGAGGAGCAGGAGCGGGAGGCGGACGTGCTCAGGCTGATGACCGACTTCCCCGATCCGGCCACCGCCCGCGAACACGCCGAACAGCTGCTCTCGCCGTACTTCGTCAGCGATCCCGAGGTCAACCGGCTGCTCGTCGCGGAAGTGCGTACCCTGACGGAGGCCGACATGATCGCGCGTTGCCGTGCGCTGCCGGTGTCCATGCGCGTACTCGTCGTCGACGGTGCGCGTGACCCGAGGCCTCGCTGGTCGGTCGATTCGCTGGCTGACGCGCTGCCCAACGTCACCCGCGTCACCCTCGAATCGGCGGGCCACCTGCCGTGGATCGACGAGCCCGACGCGTTCACCGACGCGCTGCACGCATTCGTCGCCTGATTCAGAGGGCACGCCCTCTCAGCCCACGTGTTCCCCTGATCGGACAAGGGAGAGCCCGCCGGTCCTGTCGGAGCGGACCGGCGGGCTGGCAGCGGGTCGTCACACCCGCCGGACCGGTCGCGAGCGAGCCGCCGTGCCCCCTGTGCATGCGTGCGGACAGCCACGACGGTTGCGGCCGGGGAACCGGACGTGGTGCGGCCGTGCGGGGCGCCGCCCGCCGCTCTCCGGGTGTGGGGTGGGGTTCACACCACGGGGCGGCGGCACACAACTCCGGTTCCATGGTTTAGGTCGTCCAGTGGAAACTGATGGTTGCTTCAAGAACCGGCAAAATCTCCGCTCCGGCTAGACCACTCCGCGTCAGCCGCTTGACACATTCCCGGCCGCCGCGCCGCCTAGAGCCGCTGCCGCCACGGCACGTCCGCACTCCACCGCGCTACGCAGCACGCCGGGATCGCGCTCGACCCGGCCGATGACCGGAGCATCGGCCGGCGGCCGGATCTGGAGCACCGCCGGATGCCCGGCCAGTGCCCGCTCCTCGTCGGCGCGGCGCTCGTGCCGATGCATCCACGCGTCGAGCGCGCCCGGCGCGTGGCGGGCCAAGTAGCCTCCGACGATCCGCCGCTCCAACCGCGACGGCGGATGTACGAGCTCTTCCGGCCGCCGGGTCCGGAGGGCGACGATGTGCGTCGCACCCTGCGCGATGGCGGTGTGGATCGGCACGCTCTCCGAGACCCCGGCATCGACGTACCGCTCGGTGCCCAAGCTCACCGGCCGCCCCGCGAGCACCGGCAGGCAGGTCGTCGCGCGCAACGCGAGCTGGAGCTGCGGCACGTCGGTAAGCAGCGAGTGCAGGTCCGTCGATGCGCCGGTCTGCGCGTTCGTCGCGAGCGGATGGAAGGTGACGGCGTTGTCGAGGATGTCCGTGAATCCCATCGGCATGACGTGCTCGTAGACGTGGTACACGAGATGCCGCGTGTCGATGATCGGTCGGCCACGTAGGGCGCGCAGCGGATCGATCACACGCCGCATGACTTCGGGATCCCACCACGCACTTATGCTGTGCGCCGCGCGCCGACACAGCAGCCACGCGGCGTTCAGCGCACCGGCCGACGAGCCGTACACGGCGTCGAAGCAGTCGAGAAGCCCGCGTTCCTCGATGACGAGGGTCATGCCGCTGGAGAACGTGCCACGCGAGCTGCCGCCCTCGATCAGGAGTACCAGCCGTGCCTGATCCGTGCGCCGACCGGGACGGCTGCCCTCGGCGGCACGAGTCGTGAGCAGGTCGACGACGGCAGCGGCCGCAGTCGTCTCGGCATCGGCGTGCCTCTGGCCGCCCTGGTTCAGGTCCGTCATGGGATAAGTCGACTGATTCCCGGTGCCGCCGGTCAGCTTCGCCGGGAGCCGAGGACGTAGAGATTGACCGCGTAGCAGGCGATTGCGACGCCGGTCAGCACGGCCATCGTCATGGACGAGCTGTTCATGCCCTTGTCGACGAAGTCGGCGCCGGAGAACGCCGCGCCGATCACGCACAGCAGGCCGACTGCGGCACTGATGATCATCGAGGGCAGCCGCGTGCGGATCGCGAGTACGAGCACGACGATCACGTTGACGATCAGCAGCAGGCCGATACCGGCGTGCGCGGCCAGCGCGGCGGGGCCGCTGGACAGGGCCTTGCCGAACGCCTCTCCCGTGCCTCTGCCCTTGTCGGCGTCGGGGACGTTCACGAACAGGCTGACTCCCATGCCGAGCCCGTACTGGATCAGCAACGCGAGCAGCGATCCGAAGCTCGCCCGGCGCAGCCGCTCCATTAGCGCCGTCGATTCGGCTCGCGGCTGTGAGTTCGATTCCACGGGGGCGATTCTACGAGGTCAGTTCCACGGCCGTGCCTGCCGGTCCCAGCGTCGCGGACCACCGGTCAGGATGAACACCAGCGGGATGAGCGGGAACGGCGGCGCGCCGTACAACACCGCGACGATCGCGAACACGAACAGGACCGGGCTGAAGACGATCGGCGGCGGGAATCCGGCCGGGCGTTGCCGCATACGGGCCTCGGCCACGCGCTCGGGCGTGCGTGGGGCGGCCGGAACGACCTCGGGCGTGGACGACGGCACGGGCACAGGTCCGGGCAGGTCGGCGAACAGCGCGTGCAACTGGTCGCGTGTGCGCGCCGCGAGCGCCACCTCGGCGCGCTCGTCGAACTCGGCACGCTCAAGCCGGCCGTCCGCGTAGTGCGCGGCCAGCGCTTGCAACGCGTCGTCGCGTTCGGTGTCGGATGCGCGCAAGGCGCCGTGGATCTTGACCTCGTGAATCTCCACTGCCGGGATCCGCGTCGCGCTGCGCTCAACCGAGCCGTTCACAGCCGTGCTGTGCTCAACCGTGCGCTTGTCGACCGTGCCCTTCTCGACTGCGCCCTTCTCGACTGTGCCCTCTTCAATCATGGCGCGGTCCTCCGGGCCCGAGCGACCGTCCTGGTCGGGAGCGGTGTCATCGCTCATGATCGCAGTCACCTCGTTCCGCGGAACCACACCGGGATGGAGCGAACTCGTCCCACAACGGTATGGTAACTCTGCTGGAACTATTTGTACCTGGGATCCTCCTGTGAGTCGTCATAGGCCCGTACCGTTCCGGAAGAACCCCAGATCCACCGCCCCGCCCAGGAGCACGCACCGCCATGACGCCCAGCCCGGCGTATCCCGCCGACCCCGGACAGACCCCGCCGAGCGTGGTCTTCCTGCTCTCCCGGCTGGGTTACCAGGCCGGTTCGGAAATGGGCCGGGCACTGGGCGGGCTGGGCATCGAACCGCGCGAGTTCGGCCTGCTGCGGCTGCTGGCCAGTTGCCGGGGCGATTCCCAGCGGGCGCTCGGCGCGATGCTGCGGATCACGCCCAACCGGATGGTCGCGCTGGTCGACGGCCTGGAGAGCAAGGGCCTGATCGAGCGGCGCCCGCATCCGGACGACCGCCGGGCCTACACGGTCACGCTCACCGAGAAGGGCGCCGCGACCCTCGACCAGGCGTTCCACGCGGCTTTCGGCGTGGAGGCGGCGGTGTGCGCGTCACTGGAACCGGCCGAGTGCGAACAACTCCTGCGTCTGCTGCGCAAACTGGCCGCTGCCGCCGACGAGCGCACCGGCGACCTGCCCGGCGTACATCCGGGCATGCTTGAGACCAGTGGCAAACGGCCGCAGTATTCTCACTTCCGCTGACTGAGGCGCCCGGCGCTTGAGCGACACGCCCGGCGCCGCGGTCGCGTTCGCGCCTCCCCGCACCCTGCACCGCACGCACTCAGCTGAGTCGGCTATGCGTCTCAGCTACAGTGCATGTCCAACTGGTGATGTCTCAGCAGCGACAAAATATCAAGGAGATGTGCCGTGTCAGGAGCGCCGCGAGTCGCGGGCGACACAGACACACCTGCGCTCTCAACGCATACGCGGCACTCGGGCCGCGCGACCGTAATGCGTGCCGACCCCGGCATCGGTTTCGGGCGGGGCGACTGGGGCTTCGTGGCCGCGGCGGTACTCACGACGCTCTGGGCCGTGTTCCAGAACTTCTACAAGCTCGGCACGGCGCCGATCGTGGCGGACGAGCCGACGTATACGAGCGCTGCCTGGCGATACGTCCACGGCCAGGTGCTTGCGCCGGCGCCGCTGACCGGGGGCCGGCCGGCCTTGACGCCGGACAACTTCGAGCATCCGCCGCTGGCCAAGTACCTGTTCGGCTTGGCGCAACTGGTTGACGGCACGCCGTCGGGTCTGACCGCGGCACGCGCGATAAGCGCGTTGGCGACTGTGCTCGCCGGGCTGGCAGTCGCGGTGTGGATCGGACGCGCCGCGGGCCGCTGGACCGGACTGCTGGCCGGAGCGCTGCTCACGGTCCTGCCTGAACCGGCCGGCAACTCGATCGGCCGATTCGACCGCTTCGCGATGCTCGACCCGGTCGCGAGCCTGTTCATGGTGCTCTCGGTCGTGGTGGCGTGGGAGTGGTCCAAGCGGACCGGCCGCAGCGCGTGGGTTTTCGCCATGTTGACCGGCGTCGCGGTGGGCTGCGCGGCCGGATCGAAGGAGAACGGTTTCCTCGGCGCGGTGGGTCCGGTGATCGCCACACTGATCATCGCACCGTTCATCAGGTCGGCGGTGGCGCCGAAGGCCGGACCCGCCACCCCAGCCGCCACCGCTCCAGCAGATGTCGCAGCCAGTGCATCAGCAACCTCAGCGGATGTCGCGCCGATCGACCTGACGCGGCCTCAGCTCGACCCGACGCGGTCCCGGCCCGACCTGACACAGTCCCGGCCCGACCTGACATGGTCCCAGCCTCGCCGCCCGGCCCGTGAATTCCTCATCCGCAGCGTCCAAGCCCTCGTCGCGATCGTCGTGTCGCTCGCCGTCTTCGTCGGGCTCTACGTACCGCTGGGTCACCCGATCGACCGCATTAGGTATCTGATCGACTTCCAGTCCGCGCAGGCCTCCGCCGGTCATTTGATCGGATTTGCCGGCCGGGTCTCGGCGGACCCGCCGTGGTGGGCCAACTTCTGGTTCGCCGGGCACAACTACGGCTCGGTGCTGACCGTGTTCCTCGTCACGGCCGCGCTCTGCGCCGTGGTGCTGCGCCGGGATCTGCTGGTCTGGTGGTGCGTCGCGGCGCTGGCGGCGCCGGTCGTCTTCCACGGCTTCATCGCGAACGTCGCGCTCGGCTACTACTGGGTGATGTGGACCCCGATGTTCCTGGTCCTCGCCGCACTCGGCTCTGCCGAAGTGATCCGCCGCGCCGTGCGAGTTCCACGCCTGACGATTCCGATCGCTCTGGCCACCGGCGCGGCGGTGCTTGCCATCCCGGCGGCCGAGAGCGTCGACCAGACAGTCGTCGTGGCCGGGATAAAGCCGACGGGCGTGATGGTCGTCCCCAAGCTCATGCGCGAGTACAACCTGACCGGCCCGATCGTCAGCGCCGGTCTCCCCATCTGGTCGCTGTCGTACTACCTGCCTGGCAGAACCGTCTACACCAGCGCGGCTCAACCCGTCACCGGCGCCGAAACGATTCTGATCAGCCAGCCGCAGTGCCGCGACCTGATCGATCAGTCGGTGCGCGCCCTCGTCGCCGTCAATCTGACGACCGGCCACGTGAAGCAGGTGTACACGGACTCCCAGCTCACGGCCTACGAGGTCACCGGCCCCCTGGCGATGCCCACCACCGCGCAGATCAACGCCGAACGCCCCGGCAGACTGGCCGACCACTGTTGAGGATCGCTCAGCGCGCCGGTGTTGGGGAGGCTGCACGCGGCCTCCCCAACACGAGTCCTGGTTCGGCACTCCTGGCTCAGTTCAGCGTCCACTGCTGGTTGGTGCCGCCGTTGCAGGTGTAAAGGTCGATCTTGGTGCCGTTGGCCGTGCCCTGGCCGTACGCGTCGAGGCAGAGGCCTGACTCGTTGTTCGTGATGCTGCCGTCCGGATGCGCCTGCCAGAGCTGGTTGCTGCCGCCGCCGCACGTGTAGATGTCGACGATCGTGCCCGCCGTCTTGCCCTGCTGGTAGGCGTCCAGGCACTTCATGCCGGACCCGGTGTAGACCGTGATCTCGCCGTTCGGGTTCAGCGTGTACTCCTGGTTGCTGCCAGCGTTGCAGCTGTAGAGGTCCAGCTGGGTGCCGTTGGTGGTCGAGGCGCCGGGCACGTCGAGGCACTTGCCGGACTGGACGCCGACGAGTTCGTGCGCGCTGGTGCCGCCGCTGCCCGGGTTGCCGGAGCTGGTGAGCACGTACGTGGTCACGCTCTGCGCGGGCAGGGACGCGCTGATCGTGGAGCCGGAGATGCTCGGCGCCGCGATGCTCGCCAGGTTCTCGCTCGCGTCGGTCTGATGTGCGCCGGCCGCGCTCACGGTGCCGCTGCCGAGGTTGAGGCTGAGGGTGGTCGCGGAGGTGTTGGCGTTGTTCGCCACGACCGTCCACTGGCCGTTGTGCCAGAAGGCCGTCGTCTGCACGCCGGACGGTGAGCCGGACACGCCGTACCGCACCGCGCCGGGCCGGACGTACCTGCTGTACTGGCCGAGCGCGTAAAAGCGCTTTGTGGGATAGACGTTCTGGTTTCCGTCGCTCGCGTAGTTCGGGTCGTAGTAGACCAGCCCGTCGTTCCAGCCGGAGGAGTTCACGGTGGTCGGGCACGAACCGCTGGCCGCCGGATTGCAGCCGAGCGCCGAGGAGAGCGCGGTCCACCACTGGAAGGCGCTGTCGTCGGCGTAGGAGAAGTCCGTGTAGACGTAGTTCGCTAGCACCAGCGCGCCGGACATCGTCGGGTCGTACTGCTGGCCATAGCCGCCGCCGGTGACCTGGCAGCAGATCTCGCTGGCCCACACCGGCTTCGTGTTGACGTCACCGAGCGCCCCGACCTGCTCAAGGGCCGAGTTCGACGGGTAGTTGTAGGTGTGGTGCGCAATAGCCGTCAGGTGCGAGGGCGCGCTCGAATCGGCGAGCCAGGTGGGCGCCTCGGACAGCAGCTGCGTGGTCTGGCTCGACTCGTCGGCGATGATCTTCGTGGGCTGACCCGCGGAGCCGAGCGCCGAGCCGACGGCGTCGATCACGCCGGCGCGCGCCGAGGCCGGGACGGCCATGCCTTCCTGGCCGCAGCTGCTGAACGAGTCGTCGGGCTCGTTCATCGGGCTGATCTCGCCGAAGTGCACGCCCGTCGACGCGAAGTGCGACACGATCGTCGCGACATAGGTGCCGTAAGCCGCGTCGTCGGCGGTGTTGATGTTCCCGCCGCAGTTCTTGCCGTTCGTCGTGTACTGGCTCGGCGCGCTGTTGACGAAGCCGATGAGGTCGGGCACGCCGTCGGCCGCCGCGGCCTTGAGGAAGTACTGGCCCCCGGCGTCGTTCGACCAGTTGTAGGACCCTGACGAGGTCAGGAAGCTCTGCGGGGCACGGGCCGGCGTGCTCACGCCCACCCCGCCGCCGCCGATGTTGTACCGGTACTGACTCAGTTCGATGCCGCCGCTGCCGAACAGCAGGCCGGCCACCTGGCTCTGCGCGCTCGCCGAGAAGTTCGCCAGATCGTTGACCCACCACGCGCCGGACGCGCCGAAGCCCGCGACGGTCTGCGCGGGAGCGGTGATCACGGCGGTCGGCGTGGCGGCCCCGGCCGGGGCGGGGGAGAGCACCGCGGCCCCGGCGCTCGCCACGAGCAGCATCCCGGCGCTCAGCGGCGGAAGCGCGGAGCGCCGCGGGCGTGAGCTTCGTCGATCACGCATGTACCATCCTCCTTAATTCGGGCGCGAATTAATCGCGGAGGACGTTAAGACCGCATCACGACGCTGTCAAGGCACCCGAACGACAGGGAGCCCCGGCGTCGACCGGGGCTCCCCACCTGCCTGTTATGACAGGGCTCTGGCTAACGGCGGCTGGTGCGCCGGCCGCGGCTCAGCCGAGGTACTCGTACTGCGAGTTCACGGTGTTGGACGAGGCCTCGATGACGGCCGGGGGCAACGTGGACGAGTAGGACGAGACGAAGGCGACCAAGTTGCTGCCCGGCCACCTGATCGGCGTGAAACTCACCGAGCAGGTCGTGCCGGAGCCGCAGGCGGCGAGCAGGGTGCCGTTCTCATCGAAGATCTCGATGTAGTACGGCGTGGGCCCGACGTTGCCGTTGGCGGTCGCCGTGACGGTCTCGGGACCGTTGATCGTGATGGCCGGGGCGTTGAGCGAGACGGTCCAGCCGGAGGCGGTCCAGGTGACGTAGCTGGTCGCGCTGGTCGTCTGGAGGCTGGAGGGCGGGTATGCGGAGCCGACGTTGCCGAAGGTGGCGACGAAGGTGTGCGTGGTGGCGACGCTCTGGCTGACGGAGACGGTGCAGGTCTTGCCTCCGCCGCAGGTGAACGGGGCGTTCAGCGGGCCTCCGCCGACGGTGGTGTCCCAGATCTGGATGTAGAACGGCGAGGACGCGATGTCGACGTCGCTCGTCGCGGTCAGCGTGCTGACGTTGCCCACCGGCAGGGTGCTGGGGCTGGCGGCCAGGCTGAGGTCGATCCCCTGCCACTCCACCGTGAACTCGACCGAGAGCGCCTGCTCGCTTGTGCCGGTGCTGCTCGTGGCGATGATCGCGTAGAAGCCGACGGTGATGGGCGTCGGGTAGGTCAGCGTGACTGCGCACGTGGTGCCGCTGCCGCACATGGCCACGCTGGCGCCGGTGTTCGCGTTGATGATGTAGATGAAGTACGGCGTCGGCCCGACGTCCTGGTTGGCCGTGGCGGTCAGCGTCGAGTAATCCGTCGGCCACGTGTCATACGTGCTCGCGGTCAGCGACACGGTCCACGTGGTCATGGGCCGGATGGCGGCGTGGCCGGTGACGTGCGGCTTGGCCACGTTCGTGAACCCGACCGGGATGCCCTTCGGCGGCACCGGCGCGGGCTTGGCCACCGCGGTGGGGCTGTTGGTCGTGGTCGTCGCGTGTGCGGGACGCGCGGCGGTGCTTCCCGCGGCGGCCGCCGGTGCGGTACCCGCCGTGAACAGCGCTGCGGCCAGCGCCAGCAGCGGCAGCACGCGCCGCGTGCCGGCTCGTGCGGCACTGCTTCGGCCCGGCCCCCCGTGCCGCGACGGCAGTCGAACGATCTTCAACTTTCCCTCCCTTGTAGAGAGCACCCGGCCGGTGCACAGCGATACCGGCCCCGTGTGTATCCGAGTGCTGCATCCCAAGAGCCGGTCGGCGCGAGCCAGATACAACTTCTGAGAATTCTGCGAAACCGTTCCCGGTGCGCTGCTCAAGCGCCCATCGGCGCCGGTGAGGTTAGGCTGGTGGGCATCGTCCGGCGGTGCTTGCAGGAAGCGATGGAAGATGCGTTGGGGTGCGGGCTCGGTCTCGGGAGACATGACTCGCACCGCCGTGCTGGCGCTGCTCGCCCGGCGGGGGCCGCTCGGCCGCGCGCAGATCGCCGAGTTGCTGGGGCTCAGTCCCGCGACGATCACCGCGAGTACCCGCCGGCTGCTCGCGGAGGGTCTGCTCGCCGAGGAGGATCCCCGTCCGTCACCGGCCGGACGCCCCTCGATCCCGCTGCGGCTCGTGCCCGCGTCCACGCACGCGATCGGCGTCCAGGTGGCGCACGAGCACGTCACCGGCGTCGTCGCCCGCCTCGATGCCGCGGTGGTGCACAGCTTCCGCCGGGAATTCGACCCGGGTGCGCCTGACGCCGCGGACCTGCTCACGGCCCTGATCCGCGCCGAGGTCGACGAGGCCGAGCGCAACCGCATGCCGCTCTCGGGTGTCGGGGTCGCGGTGCCCGGGGTGGTCGAGCCCGAGACCGGAACGTTGCGCATGTCCGTGCGCCTGGGCTGGAACGGCCTGCCGCTGGCCGCGCACCTGCGCTCGGCGCTCGGCGTCCCGGTGTTCGTCGACAACGACATCAGCGCCCTGACCGCCGCCGAACGCCTCTACGGTCCGGGCGCCGAATGCGCCGACTTCCTGCTGGTGGCGATCGGCCAGGGGATCGGCCTGGGCATGGTGCTCGACGGGGCGCCGTACCGTGGCGCCGCCGGCGCCGCCGGGGAGTTCGGCCACCTGCCGGTCCTGCCCGACGGCCCGGAATGCGCCTGCGGCAACCGGGGGTGCCTGGAGACGCAGGTGAGTACGGAAGCGCTCGTACGCAGGGCGCGCGCGGCGGGCATCATCGGCGAGCACTGCGAGCTCGCCGAGCTCGCCGCCGCGGCGCGCCGCGGCGGCGATGCCGAGCGGCTGCTCGCGGATTCCGGCGCGCTGCTCGGCCGCAGCCTGGCCGGGACGATCAACCTGCTCGGGCCGCACACCGTGATGGTCGTCGGCGAGATCACCGCGCTGTGGCAGTGGCTCAGCGAGCCCTTCCATCGCGCGCTGGCCGCGCACCTGCTTCCCTGCGTCCGCGAGACCCGGATCGACGTGCGCCCCTGGGACGATCAGCTCATCGCCGCCGGAGCCGCCCGCATCGTGCTGGCCGCCCCGCTCGCGGCGCCGCGCCAGAAGGATCAGCTTCGCGCGATGTCGATGTAGACGACGTGGTCTGTCGGCGACTTCGTCAGCTCGCTGACGTGGAAGCCGTGCTGCGCGGCCAGGCCGAGCGCGACGGAGACGGTGCCCTCGAAATCGCCGTTGAGCACGTACGAGCGCAGTTCCGGATAGCCGACCGTGACAGGGTTCGTCGGTGCCGGGTTGAGCGTTGAGCCGCCGTTCGCGTCGTGCGCCTGCGCCGAGGTGAAGGCGAGTTGCAGGAACGCCGAACCGGGCAGCGAGACCGGTGCGCCGGACCCGTCGCGCACCACCTGCTGGACGTACCCCACGTGATAGCCGGGAGCCTGTCCGGTGAATTCGAGCGAGATCCGGTCGTAGCCGCCCTCGGGGTGCGCGCCGACGCGAACGGAGACCAGCACGGGTACCGGAGGCACGGTGCCGGTGAACGGGCTGCTCGTCGCGGTGGTCGGCCAGGACGGCGCCACGCCGCCTGGCGTCGACGAGGACGAGGTGGCGGGGCTGCCGCCGCCGGTGGCGCCGGTCGGCCCCGCACTCGCGCCGGGTGCGGGGCTTGACGTCGCCGGGGCGGTCGTCCCGCCGACCACCGGAACGCCCACCCGTCCGGTGCCCGGCGCGCCGGTCGCCACGCAGGCGGCGATGCCCGCGGCGGTCGCGACCGAGACGGTGGCGAGCGAGATCCGGACCCTGATGCGCCGCCGCTCGCGGGCGACGATCCGGGCGGCGTCGAAGCCCGGGGATGTGGCGTGGTGTGCGTACTCGTCCATGGCCTTCACCAGTTCCTGCTCGAAGGGTGACATCGGACGCTTCATGAGTCTCCTCCGGGCAGCAGTCGAATAACCGCATCCTGATTCGTCGGGAACCGGGCCGCGGCCGGCCCGAGCGAGGCCCGCAGCCGGGCCAGCCCGCGGGCCGCCTGGGACTTGACCGTCCCGGTCGAACAGTTCAGGGCGCGGGCGATCTCGGCCTCGGACAGGTCCTCGAAGTACCGCAGGACCAGCACCGAGCGCATGCCGACCGGCAGCCGCCGCAGCTCGGCGATCATCGACCGCCGCAGCTCGACCTGCCGAAAGGGGGCCTGGCCGGAAGGCGCGGAAGGCCAGGCGTCGTCGAAGGGCACTTCGGCGAGCCGCCGCAGCAACCGCCACCGGTCCTTCAATCCGTTGACCAGGATCCGGCGCACGTAAGCCTCGGGCTGCTCCGCGGCCGCGACCCGGTCCCAGTGCCGGCAGGCGCGTTCCAGCGCCGACTGCACCAGGTCCTGGGCGTCCTGCCGGTTTCCGGTCAGCAGGACGGCGGTGCGGAACAGCGCGGCGGAGCGCGCCGTGACGAACTCCTCGAACTCGGCGCGCGCTCTGGCGTCCACCCGATTCAGCCCCCTTGAGCCACAAGCGTTGACGAACCAGACCGCCGATCACGGCGGCCGGGTTGTCAGCGCCAGGCAGATGTGACGCACATCACATTAGAGAGCATCGCAGGCGGACGCCGCCGTGGCAAGCGGTTGATCGTCATTCGGCTGGGGCGGTGCAGTACCAGGTCGTCGTCCTCGTGTCGCCGGCGGTGCCGCTGGAGATGACTGCCGGACCCCACTGCGGCAGGGCGTCGATCGGCGGTCCGTCGAAGACGGTCACGCAGACGTAGTCGCCGCGGCGGAACGCGATGGCGTCGTCACGCTGGATTTCCAGCCACGCGAGCGGTGCGTCCGGGTCGAGGTTCCTGCGCTCGCGCAGAGCGCGGCGGTAGAACGCGAGCACGGACCGCGGATCGGACTCCTGCCGATCGGCGCTGTAGTCCGCGAACCACGCCGGCTGGGGGAGCCAGGGCGGTTCCGCTTCAGTGTGCTGAGCGTGTTCCGGGTGGTCAGGGCCGAGGCTGAAGCCGAAGTCCGGCGCGTCAGCCCGCCAGGGCAGCGGGACGCGGGATCCGTCGCGGCCGTGCTCGGTGTGGCCCGAGCGCTCCCAGATCGGATCCCGCCGCGCCTCGTCCGGCAGGTCCTGGACCTCGGGCAGGCCGAGTTCCTCACCCTGGTAGAGGTACGCGGTACCGGGCAAAGCGAGCATCAGCAGCAGCGCGGCTTTGGCGCGCTCGGTCCCGAGCTGCACGTCGACGACGCCTCGCGCACGAGTGCGCAGCGCGTTGAGGTCGGCCGTGGCGGGCGGCTCGGGATCGGTCAGGCCATAACGCGTCACGGCGCGATGGACGTCGTGGCTGTTGAGCGTCCACGCCGGCACGCCCTCGACGTGTTTGAGCGCGTCGAGGCAGTCGGTGATGGACGCGCGGAAGGCGCGGGCGTCGAACTCCTGCTGGAGCAGATCGAAGTTGAAGACTTGGTGCAACTCGCCCGGCCTGATGTAGTCGGCGGCCTCGGCCGGAGGCAGCCAGACCTCGCCTACCAGCGCGAGCTCGCGCTCGTAGGCGTCGGCCAGGGCGCGCCAGCGGCGGAAGATGTCGTGCACCCCGGGCTGGTTCCAGCTGTAGGGGTTCTCTCCCGCCGGGTCGTCGAGGTCCGGCAGGTCCGGATGCTTGACCATCGCGTACGCGACGTCGATGCGGAAGCCGTCGACGCCGCGGTCGAACCAGGTGCGCAGCACGTCGTCGAACATGTCCGCGACCTCGGGGTTCGACCAGTCGAAATCGGGCTGGCCGGCGTCGAAGCTGTGCAGGTACCACTGCTCCGGCTCGCCGTCCGGACCGGTCAGCCGGGTCCACGCCGGGCCGCCGAACGTGGAGCGCCAGTTGTTCGGGGGCTGCGATCCGCCGGCGCCGCGGCCGTCCCGGAAGATGAACCTGCCGCGTTCATCCGCTCCGGGACCGGCCGCGACCGCGCGGCGGAACCAGTCGTGCTCGGTCGAGCAGTGGTTGGGCACCAGGTCCATCAGCAGCTTCAGCCCGCGCGCGTGCGCGGCGTCGCGCAGCGCCTCGAACGCGGGCATCCCGCCGTAGCGCTCGTCGATGACGGTGTAGTCGGCCACGTCGTAGCCACCGTCGCGGTTCGGCGACGGATAGCAGGGATTGAGCCAGACGCCGTCCACGCCGAGCGTGGCGATGTGGTCCAGCCTGGCCGCGACCCCGCCGAGGTCGCCGATGCCGTCGCCGTTCGCGTCGGTGTAGGAACGGACGTACAGCTGGTAGACGACGCCGTGGCGCCACCAGGTCGGCCGTTCGGATGAAGCCGAAGCAGTGATGTTGTCGGACAAGATGTCAACCGCTTCCGTGGTTCTGGTCAGACCGGGTTACTGGTCGGGCGGGGTTACTGGTCAGGCAGGGTTCTTATTGCAGGGTGAGGTTGTCGAGGTTGATCGCGTTTCTGCTGCCGGTGTCGTCCCAGGTGACCACCGTGTGCAGTCCGGCGGTCAGGGTCACCGGCACGCTGACCGTGCTCCACGCGTCCCACGTCCCCAACGTCGGGAAGGCGGGTGTGGCGACCTGGTTCCCGTCGACTGCGACGATGCGCGACGCGTCGGTGCCTCCGTTGCCGTAGCGGAAGACCAGGGTGTGGCTGCCCGCCGTCGCCGCGTTGACCGTGAAGGACACGCCGCTGTTGGCCTGGTAGAAGTTGTCGACGAAACCGGTACCGGTGTAGCCGGGGTGGTTGGTGTTGGTGGTGACGTTGGTCAGCACCGCGCTCTCCGCCTCGTACTGGTTGCTCGCCGGGGTGGTGAAGGTGCGGTCGACGTAGACCATGTCCCAGTTGTTCAGGGACGGCACGGTGAACGTGATGTAGCGTCCGTTCGCGTCGCTCGCGACCGTGTAGGCCAGGCTCGTGCTGGCGTCGTGCGCGCTGTCCGGCGAGGCGACGTGTACGGCGGTCGGGTTCTCGTTCGGGCCGATGTAGTACTTGACGGCCAGATTGCTCTGCGCCGGAGGCGTGGCCTTGCCCGCGTCACGCCAGGTGCCGTCGTTGCCCAGCAGGTTCACCAGCTGGATGACGTCGTCGGCCGAGGTCTTCTTCAGGTTGGTCCACACGCTGCCGCCGGAGGCGTTGCCGCTGGTCGAAACGCCTGCGATGGACACGAACTGGCCGCCGGAGTCGACCGAGTGCACGTCCGGCCCGTACAGCAGGTTCTCGTAGCCGGTGATGAAGTCGTAGTAGTCCTTCATCCAGGAGTGCAGTTGGTTCGTCATCTGCTTGCTGTGGTCCGGGAAGTACGGTGCGGCCAGCATCTGGTCGCCCTGGCCGAGTTCGATGTGCGTCGCGCCGGAGGCGGCGAACGCGCAGTCGGCCAGCTCGACCGAGGTGGTGTCGAAGGTGCCGAGCACCAGGTTGTCGAGGTTGATGTAGCCGGAGTCGCCGGAGCCGACCGCGACGGTGACCGTGTGCGTTCCGGCGGACAGCGTCGGGGTCACGATGTCGGCGTTCGTGTACCAGTTGTTCCAGTTGTTGCCCGTGTCGAACGGGAACTTCACGTCGCCGATCGTGTTGCCGTCCACCTTGATGGTGCGCGTGGCGTCGCCGCCGGTGGCGTTGGCATACCGGAACACCAGGCTGTACTGCCGGGCCTCCGGAGCGCTGACGGTGAACGTGACGCTGTCGCCGACCTGCCCGAAGTTGGCGACGAAGCCGGTGCCGGTGTAGCCGGGGTGGTCGTTGGCGAACGACACGGCGCCGCCGAAGGCGCCGTTCTCGGCCTCGTATGAGGGGCCTGCGTCGTCCCTGGAGTTCACGTAGCCGGCCAGCACGGAGGGGATGCCGTTCGAGGCCTGCTCCTGGCCGTCGATGTACGTCTTCACCGCGAGGTAGGTCTCGTGGTTGTCCCAGAGCTCTGAGTACAGGTAGTCGGAAGCCTGCGCCGCAGCCACGTTCGGGCCGCCAAAGCCGTCCACCGCGTTGAAGCCGACGACCTTGCCGGACGTGGCGGACAGCGCGCTCTTCGTCGCCGAGACCAGCGAGGCGAGGCCGGATTGCAGGTCGACCGTGTTGCCCAGCGTGTCCTTCATCGCGCCCCAGTTGCCCAGCTGGTCCAGGTGCGTACCGTCGAAGCCCATGCTGTTGACCTGGTCCGCGTACTTGGCGGTGATGTAGTTCTGCCAGGAGGTGTTGGCCGGGTTGAACAGGTACATCACGGTGTTCGGGTCGTCCGGCTTCATCTGGAACGACCACGGCAGGCCGGTCGAGACGTAGTCCAGGCCCCAGCTCGGCGAGACCCCGGAGACGGTCTGGTAGTTCTGCAACGCGGCGTACGACATCGAATACGGCATCGCCGCGACGTCGCGGTTGTGCGCGGCGGCGATGTACGTCTTGATCGCGTCGGTCGAGATCACGTCGCCGTTCCAGCCGGTCCAGGTCGCCGGCAGGCTGCTGTCCGCGTTGTGCTCGACCGGGTTCTCGTGCCGCCACATCCAGTCGTAGAACTGAAGGGCATTGAGGTGGTAGTGCTGCACCAGAGCGGCGATGTCGGCGTCCGCGGAGGCGCTGGTGGTCCCGGACGGGTACGAGGTCAGGTAGCCGAACCGGGGGAAGTGCGTCCAGTTGCTGGAGACGTCGATCGCTGTCGCGGCGGTCGAGACAGTGGTCGGGTTCGCGGCGCTCAGCTGCACCAGGTAGCCGGTGAAGTCGGTGCTCGGCGGGGTGACCGAGAACGTCACGGTGCTGGTGCCGTTGGCCGCGACGGTCGCCGGGACCGCGCCGGACGTCACGGTGCTGCCGAGGTGGGTGACGGTGTAGTTCACGTTGCCGGACCACGATCCGGCACCGCTGGTCTCGTGGACGACTGCTGAGACGGTCGCGGACGATCCGGGGTTGTAGCGTGCCTGATCCACGTACGCGTCGGTCAGGCTCACCGTGCCGCCGGCGGCGTGTGCGGCGGGCGCGGCGGCGAACAGTCCGGCGACGACCGTCATCGTGGTGACGGCGCCGGTCACGGTTCTGCGGCGGCGAATGCGTCGTTGCATCCTGTGCATCGTTGGCTCCAAGCTGGCAATGTCAGAGGTGGGTGTTGCGGCTCGGGTCGATGAGTACGAGCTGCCACAGGTGCGGCGCGGGCAGGCGCGCGTGGGCGAAGTCGCCGTCCAGGGTGACTTCGACATCGATGAGGCGGGGATGCCGATCCGGGTCGGCGACCCGGACGCGGGGTGGCGCGGAACCGGCGCGGCGGATCTTCAGCGTGCCCGCGCCGACGTCTGTGGGGACGTCGCGCGGCGCGTCCCACAGGGTGTCGCCCTGGCCGGCCAGGTTGATCAAGTGCATGACATGGCGGTCGCCGGCCTGCGTGATCCGCCGCCAGACCGTGCCGGGCGCGGCCAGGTGCCCGACAGGCGTCTGCGTCTGCGTATATGAGACATCGATGTCGTCGTTGTAGCTGCCCGCGTAGGAACCCGTGACATCCGTGATGCCGGGCGCCGTGAGCAGTTCGTCGTGCTCGACCAGGAAGTCGTACCAGCGCCGCAGCAGCGCCGCGGTGGACGGCTCGGCGGTGTGGTTGCGCACGTAGTAGGGGTCGATGAGGATCCGGTCCGCCTCGCCGCAGAGCAGATGCGTGCCGCCGTGCGAATAGAGGGTCGCCATGGTCAGCGCCGTCGCACGGTCCGCGCTCTCGGCCGGCGCGCTGTCATATACGTGCTGATACGCGGCGATGACGACCGGCTTGCCCGCTGCCTCTGCGCGAGCGCGCGTCACCACCTGCGCGAGGTGTTCCAGACCCACGTGCGGGGGCCAGACCTCGATGTACACGGCATCCTGTGGCGCGGCGGCCGCTGCCCAGGTGGGAAAGTCGTTGACGTTGTTGAAGACGAGCCGCGAACCGGGCAGCGCCTCGCGGACCCTCTCGATCGTCGTGACGAAACTCCGGGCGACGTCGACCGCCGTGCCGTCCGCGCGCTGCGCGCGCTTGGGGTATCCGTACTGGTCGAGGTGGAAGCCGTCGAATCCGACCTCGGCGACGGACGCGGACAGGTCCCCGGCGAGGTGCCCGATCCAGTCCGCGGCCGCGGGATCGACGATGAACAGGAAGTCGGCGAGCGCGTACGGCGCTCCACTCGGCGTGAGCAGCGCGTCGTGCTCCCACTCGGCCCATTCCCGGCGGCCGACGGCGTAGACCGCCGCATAGCCGAGCGCTGACGAACCGACCTCGTGGCAGGCCTCGATCAGAGACCTGACGGTGCCGAGCGACACCGGCTGGCCCAGCGCGTCGTCGTAGAGCTCACCGCCGCCGACCAGGTCGGCGTGCCGGTAGGCCCAGTCGTAGAACTGGACCGCGGTCAGGTGCAGTCGGCGCAGGTTGTCGGTGACCGCCGCGAGGTCCCGGTCCGGCCGGTAGTCGACGACGAAGCCGTAGCGCAGCACCGATCGCGGGTCCGCCGCGACCTGCACGGCGGTGCGGGCCAGTACGGAGCCGTCCCGGTCGGAGAGTTCGACGCCGTAGCCGCCCGCCGGCAGGCGGCCCACGTCGGCCAGCCCGCGGCCGGCCTTGCACCCGGTCAGCCGCTCGCCGAGGTGGCTCACCGTCAGCACCGCGCCCGGCGGGCAGCCGCCGCGCACCTCGATCAGGACCGGCTGCTCCGGCGGGAACAGCGTCCTGGCCGGCAGCAGCTCAAGCCGTTCGGCCATCCCCGGCTCGATCAACTCTGACTCGCTCATCCCTTGACGGCTCCCGCGGTCAGGCCCTGCACGAAGTAGCGCTGGAAGAGCAGGAAGACCACGATCACCGGCACCACCGCGATCACCGAGGCGGCGAACACCAGCCCCCACAGCGTGGAGTTCTGGCCCTGGAACAGCGCGATGGCCAGCGGCAGCGTCTGCCTCGACGGGGTGTTGATGATGGTCAGCGACCAGGCGAACTCGTCCCAGCTGGCCAGGAAGGTGAAGATCGTCGCCGTGGCCAGGGCGGGCTTCGCCAGCGGGAGGATCAGCCGCCGGTAACGGGTCCACGCCCCGGCGCCGTCCACCGTCATCGCCTGCTCAAGCTCCACCGGGATCGCGGTGAAGAACCCGCGCAGCAGGAAGGTGTTCAGCGGCAGCGAGCCGCCGACGTAGAAGACCACGAGCCCGGCCAGCGAGTCGAGCAGGCCGAGGTACTTGGCCAGCACGAACTGCGGGATGATCAGCATCATCGCCGGGATCATCAGGCCGAGCAGCAGGATCTTGTAGAGCGCCTCGCGGCCCGGGAACGCGAAGCGGGCGAAGGCGTACGCCATCATCGAGCTCAGCAGCAGCGACACCGCCGTGGTGCACGCCGCCACGATCAGCGAGTTGATGAAGTAGCGCGCGAAGTCGTGCGAGCTCCAGGCGTCGGTGTAGTTGGACACCGTGGCCGGGTGCGGAACGAACTGCGGCGGCAGCGTCAGCACGTAGGCCTGGCTCTTGAACGAGGTCGAGAGCATGTAGGCGAACGGCAGCAGCATGATCGCCGCGCCGACGACCAGGATCACGTACCGCGCGGCCCGGCCGGTGACGCGCCGCCGGGGGCGGCCCCGCCGCGGCGGCGGCGCAGCGGACGCGATGGCAGAGTACGTAGTCACGCGGCCCCCTCGGCGTCGCCGCGGAACACCCGCAGCTGCACCACGGAAAGTACGAACACGAACAGCGTCAGCAGCACGGCGATCGACGAGCCGTAGCCGAAGTCGAGGTTCTTGAACGCCTGCTCGTACATGTACGTCAGCAGCACCTGCGTCGAGTCCGCCGGGCCGCCGCCGGTCATCAGCAGCACCGATGTGAACACGTTGAATCCGCCGATGACGAGCATCACGGTGACGAACAGCAGTGCCGGGCGCACCGCGGGCAGCGTCACCGCGCGGAAACGCTGCCAGGCGTTCGCGCCGTCGACCTCGGCTGCCTCAAGGAGCTGTTTCGGCACGCCCTGCAACGCGGCCAGGAAGATGACCATCGACCAGCCGATGCCCTTCCAGACGCCGAGCGCGGAGACCGCGAACATGCCGGTCCAGCGGCCCGCGAGCCACAGCGTCGGCTGGCCGGTCAGGTGCGTGACGTCGTGCAGCATCCAGTTGACCAGGCCGCTGTCCGCGAACAGGTACTGGAACAGCAGCGAGACCACGACCCAGCTGGTGACGACCGGCAGGTAGAACAGGACCCTGAACACGGCCCGGCCCGGCGCCTTGTTGTTCAGCAGCATCGCGGCCAGGAAGCCCAGCACGATCTGCGGCGGGACGGTGAACGCCATGTAGACGCCGCTGTTGGCGGCGGCCCGCCAGAACACCGGGTCGTGGAACGCGCGGCTGTAGTTGGCGAAGCCGGTGAACCGGCTCACCGAGCCGGCCACCACATTCCAGTCGTAGAAGCTCATCTGGAACGCGCGGACCATCGGATAGATGATCAGCCCGAGGAAGAGCAGGAATCCCGGCGCGAGGAACAGCAGCGCGGTGCGCGTCGCCGCGGTCCGCCGCCACAGCGACGCGCGTGCGGCGCTCTCGGGCGGGCTCTTGGGAAGGCCCGGGGGCAAGTCCTGCGGCAGGTCCTGAGGCGGGGGCGGCCCCGCCGCGTCGGCCGAAGCCGGTGCGGCGAGGTGCGCTGCCGCGGACCCAGACGTAACAGGGTTCTGAGCGGTCATCATTCGCGTCGTCTGATACCTGGTGGTCTGATACCCGGCCGCTTACCTGGTCGCCGTCAGCAGCGGGTCGATGTCCGCGGCGGCCTTGTCCAGCGCGGCCTGGACCGTCGTGCCGCCGGTGAAGGCCGGGGTCAGGTCGTCCGCCAGCACCGTGTCGATCTGCGGGGCCTGCGGGACCGAGGGCCGCGGCTTGGCGGTCGCCAGCTGCTTGATGAACGGCGCGAGCCCGGGTGCGGCCGCGGCCTCCTGGTCTCCCAGCGCGGACACCACGGACATCTGCCCGGTCGCGGCCATCGCCAGCTGGTAGGTGGAGCTCTGGGTGAAGCGGATGAACTTCTCCGCCGCGTCCTGGTGCGCCGAGGCGGAGGTCATCACGACGTCCTCGCCACCGGTGACCGAGACCGAACCGCCGGGACCGGCCGGCACGGGGGAGTAGACCGGCTTGAAGCTCGGGTACTGACCCGACCAGATGCCGGTCATCCACGGCCCGTCCAGGATGTCCGCGTACTGACCCTTCGGCAGGCCGTCAGAGGTCTGCGTCGCGCCCTTGTCGCCGGTGAGCAGGTTCGGGATGGCGCCCGCCTTGTACAGGTCCACCAGCAGCTGGACGCCCTGCACGCTGGCCGCGCTGTTGAGGTAGCCGGTGGCCTTGGTCTGGTCGGAGTTGGTCACCGAGCCGCCGGCCGACCAGATCCACGGGTAGACGTTCCAGCCCTGCAATCCGCTGTCCGCGAACACCGAGACCTTCTCGGCCTTCAGCTTCGGCGCGTCGGCGCGCAGGTCGTCGAAGGTGGCCGGCGGCGCCGCGATGCCCGCGGCCTTCAGCGCGTCCGGGTTCGAGATCAGAACCCTGGTGTTGGTGTCCAGCGGCAGCCCGTAGTAGTGCCCGCCGAACAGGTTGGTCGCCACCGTGCCCGGGTAGTCCGCGCCGGCCAGCGTCTGGTAGTCGCTCATCTTCTGGTCCAGCGGGGCGAACACGCCGAGCGCGCCCAGCTTCGGCACCCAGCCGAGGTCGGCCCGCACCAGGTCGGGCAGCGTGCCGCCGGCCGCGCCGGTGGTGAGCTTCTGGAGCATCGAGTCGTAGGGGATGTCGACGTACTCGATCTTGATGCCCGGGTTGGCCTTCTCGAAGGCCGGGATGATCGTGTTGTTCAGCGCGTCCGTCTGGGTCTTGTTGCCTCCGTTGCCGTAGGTGCCCCAGAAGGTCAGCGTGACGGGCGCGGCGGACACGGCGGACGAGCCGCCCGCCGTCGAGGACGAGGACGAGCAGGCGCCGAGCAGCGGCGCGCACAGCGCGGCCGTTCCCAGAATCAGTGCGCTGTAGTGACGACGACTCATGACCATGACTCCTGTGTGATGGTGAGTGGACCGTGTTGCGGGGTTGAGACAGGGCCCGGGGTCCGCACCGCCTGAGCGTCGGTGCCGGGTGACCCCGTCCAGTGGCCTTCGAACATTGTTTTCGTTCGCCAAGCAATCAATTACCGGCCGCCACAGTAGCCCACGTGGCAGAACACGGATTTGCGGATCTATGGGATTACACGGGGATCTCGCCGGTGAGGGTCATCAGCGAGCGCAGCACACCGTGGCGCAGCATCGTCGCCGCGGCGCCGCGGGCCCAGGTCTCGTCCGGCAGCGGGCGCACCACCAGGCGGCAGTCCCGCCCGGCGGAGGAGAAGCTCGACCTGGTGAGCTCCTCGTTCAGCGCGTCGATGATCAGATCGGACGCGCTGATCCCCTCGCCGGAAAGGATCACCACCGGCGGGTTGAGCAGGTTGACCAGGCCGGCCAGGCCCTGGCCGAGCGCCCGGCCGGCCTCGATGAACACCTGCCGGGCCACCGGGTCGCCGCCGTGCGCGATCTGCACCGCCTCGGCGAGGCTGCCCGGTAGCCGGCCGCGCCGCTCGCCGATGGCCCGCACGATCGCCTCGTCGCTGGCGAAGGCCTCGATGCAGCCGCGCTTGCCGCAGTGGCACAGCGGGCCGCGCGGGTCGACGATGTTGTGCCCGAACTCGCCGGCCGCGCCGCTTGCGCCGTGCAGCAGCTGGTCGTCGATCACGATCGCGCCGCCGACGCCGGCGCCCACCGTGACCACCGCGAACGACGAGGTGTCCCTGCCGGCGCCGAACCACTGCTCGGCGACGGCCAGGGTGTTGACGTCGTTCTCGATCAGCACCGGAAGATGCAGCTCGTCGGCGAGCATCCGTTGCAGCGGGACGTCCCGCCAGTCCTCCAGCATCGGCGAGAAGCGGACCACGCCGCGGCGCCCGTCGACGTGCCCGCCGAGCCCGACGCCGACGCCGACCGTGCCGCTCTCGCCGTCGGCCGTCGAGCCCAGCAGCTCGCGGGTGAGCTCGGCGACCGACTCGACGACCTTCTGCGGCCGGGCGTCGGCCAGCGGCGCGCGCCGGGACTGGAGCACCTCGGCGTGCAGGTCGACCACGACGCCGATCAGCTCCCCGCCGGTCACCTTGACGCCGACGGCGTTGTGCCGCCTGGCGTCGATGATCAGCGGGATCAGCGGCCGGCCCGGACCTTCCGAATAACCCTCCTGCTCGGTGACGTAGCCGCCCGCGATCATCGGCTTGACCAGCTTCGTCACCGCGGCCTGGGACATCCCGATGACCCGCGCCGCGTCGCGCCGGGAGATCGGCCCGCGCGTGAGGATGGCCGTGAACAGCGCGGCCAGGTTCCGTTCGCGCGAGGACCACTGCTCCGGCTGGTGCGGCGCGGTGAGGTCCGCCGCGTGGTCCGCAGTCTGCGGGATCATCGTTCTTCCTCTGCTTTGAGGGCTCTTCGAGCTCGACCGTGGCCTTGTGTGCGGCTGTGGACTCGTCCGCCGCTGCGTGTCGGCCGACCCTGCGCCGCCAGTCACGGTCGGGTTCGAAGAGGGGCCTGGAGTCGTCATCCGGAAAGTGTGCCCCGGCCGGGGGCGCTGCGTATCAGGGTTCCACGACTGGCACCGTCCTCACCGTCCTCGTCGTCGTCGCCCTCGTCACCGCTTTCACCGCACGTTCCCGTACAGCGCCGCGCCGGTGGTGTCCGTGAGCCGGTAGAGCAGGGTGCTCGTATCGTCCTCGGTCCAGGCCAGCGTCGTCGGGTTCTGGTGTTCGAGTTCGATGGTGAGCGGTTCCACGGTCCCGTTCGCAGTGCTCGAACTCGCGAGCGCGGAGCGGGGGATCACCAGCTCGATCCGGCCGGTGGCGGGATCCCACTGCGGCGCGATGACGCTGGTGATGTCGGCGTCCTGCACCCACGCGCCGTTGGCGACGTGGTAATGCAGGTAACGGTTGTCGCCGGAGCGCCGCGCCACCAGGTAGGACACCGGACGCGGCAGCGTCGAGCCGTCGATGCCGACGGTCGTCGTCGCGCTCGCCGCCCCGGAGAAGTCCGCCGAGTAGACGTCCACGCCGAACTCCGTGGCGGTCTGGTACGCGGGCAAGTGCCCATCCGCATTATCGACTCTGACATATATATTCGAGTCGTCATTCGCCGCGGCGACATCGCGGATGTCCGTGTCCGGGTCGCCGTTGACAGCGTCGCCGACCTGGTCGGTGAAGTACGGCACCGAGTTCCACTGCGGCCAGTCGCCGGTGGTGCCCGCGCTCACCGTGAGCGTGTCGCGCATCCCGGCCCGGACCACCGTCGGATACACGCGGGTGTCCGTCTGCCCGCCGTAGGCGAGCGCGGCCAGCACGTACCAGGCGCCGGTCACCGGCTCGACCATGGTCGAGCCGATCGGCTTCTGCGTGACGTTCGAGGTGGCCTCGCCCGGCGGCATGTAGCCGGTCGCCGTCCGGGTGACATACCAAGTCAACCGGTTCAGAGCAGTCGTAGTATCACCGGTGAAAATCTCCTGGATCGCCAGATACATGCTCATCTGCGGCCACGAAGGCTCAGCAGCCCCTGCTTCGTTCCCGGCCGGGCTGAACGGCGACGTGTAGTAGAAGACGTCGCCCTGATATCGGGCGACACCGAACGTGTCGTGCGTCAGATCCGCCGTGATCGTCGAGACGTGCGAGACGGCCCGACTGCTGGCCGCGTCGATCACGCCGAGCACGAGCAGCATGTCCGACGAGGAGTCCACCGGCGAGACGCGCGCGGTGTTGTCCGTGTTGACGGCCCGGTCGTAATAGTTCGACGGTGCGTTCCACATGCCGGCCGGACTGGCCAGCGACGAGCGCTGCAAAGCCGTCCCGATGCTGCCCGCCGCGGAACTCCAGCTGTCCGCGAGCGAGTTGTTCCCCTCGGCCTGCGCATACTGCTCAGCCGCCCAGAGCCCCGCCTCGTACGTCGCCTGGGTGAACGCGTTGTACTCCTGCGTCTCCTCCCAGATCGAGAAGTCGGACGGTCCGAAGCCGTTGCTCTGAATCCCGCCCGAGATGAACCCGGCGGCCTTCTGCACCGCGGGCCACATGGCGTCCCGGAACGTCGTGTCTCCCGTCTGCTGGTAGTGCCGCAGCACACCCATCAGGAAGATGCCGATCGAGTCGTCCTCCGGCTGGACGAAGCTGACGAACGCCCCGGTCCACTCGTTGTAAGTAGTACCGAATGACCCGTCCGAGTTCTGTTCGGTGATCAGCCAGTTGTAGTACTTGGCCGCCTCCGCGTGATGCCCGGCGGTATCCATCGCCAGCGCCGTCACCGCCGAGTCGCGGATCCACGTCTTGTACCCGTACGCGATCGGGTTGGTGGCAGCCGGCCAGGTCCCGAGCACCGGGTTCTGGGTCTGCTTCATCACCACCAGCGACCGGTCGTAGGCAGTCGACAGGCCTGTGTCCGTGAACGTCGACGTGGTCTGCTTCCCAGCCGCCAGCCAGTTGCTGTACGCAGTCATCGTGGTGGAGGCCCAGGACGAGTCGCTGGACCCACGAGCCGTGTCGGCGGCGGCCAACGCATTGGCCGAGGTGGCGGCGATCGCAAGATAGAACGACGTCGTAGCAGTCGAGTTGGCCGGTACCGACACAAGCTTCGACAGCGCGATGTCGACGTTCCCGGCGGTGACACTGGCGTTCCCCGGCAACGTGCCGCTCGCGTCGAACGTATACCAAGGCGCAACAGTCGGGGACGACGTGTTGGACACCGTGTCGTCGCCCACCTGGTGCCCGGACGACGCACCGAACGACCCGAGCACGATCTGGTACTGCCCGCTCGCCGACATGTCGGCGATGTCGGCGTCGCGCGTCGAGTCATACGTCGCGTGTACCGTCGCGCCCGTCGTGCTGGTGTTGTTGAGGTGCACTGAGTCCAGCACGTTCATGGTGACGGCCGACGCCGTCGTGTTGGTGAGCCGGTAGGTCACGACCATGAAGTGCTGGTTGGGCACCATCGCGTAGTCGCGGCCGATTGAGACCGGCATGGCCGTGCCCGAGTAGGGCCCGTAGTCCGACCGCAGGATGCCACCCGAGTCGAGATAGCCGGTCGCGGACCCGAAGTTGTGCACCTGGTCGTACTTCACGCCGTGCGTCTCGTCGCGGAAGAACCCGGTGTAGTCGACGATCTGGTTGACGGCCGACGCGGCCGACGCGACTGCGTTCGGCGAATAGTGCAGCTCAGCGAGCCGCGGGCCGTACTGCGTGTTCGTGTCGGTCTGCGCCAGCTGCGGCGCCATCCAGATCCCGGTCGTGTCCGTCCAGTTGTTCATGTACAGCGACCTGGCCGTCTCCGCCGAAGGCTGAGTCGGCCCGGTGGCCCCGGCCGGACCGGCCGTGAACACCACCGCGGACACGCTCCCGGCCACGACCACGACCCCAGCCGTCACCGAGCCGACGACGAGTCTGAGTCTGTTCCCGGCTCTGTCTGCGAGCCGGAGTTTTTCAAGTCTGGGTCTTCCGAGCCTGAGTTTTCCGAGTCTGGGTCTTCCAAGGCGGAGTTTTCCAAGTCTCCGGTACCCCATCACTGGCAGCCTCTCTGCTCCGTTGCAGCTCCGTTGCAGCCCTGCGTGATCGAACGAAAACAAGATCGAATTGACCGAACCGATCGAACCGGCGGCCACTCGACTGCCGACGCGCATCCCGGAGGGGATGTGGATGAGCGGGCGGATCGTTGGGCGGCTCCGGGTGCGAACAGTGTCGGATGAGTTAATTCCTTTTGTCAAGCAACTAATTACCCGTCAGATTGACCTGCGCTGCACCCGGCCTCACGGAGCTGGCCGGGCTCGGCGATCACGTCGCCGTCCCTGCCCCCGATCCCCGCCCATGTCCTGGTTTGCAGCCCTCGGTCGAGCGGGCAAATCGAACGTTATGGATGTAAGCACGGGGGAACCCACACTCCCTGCACCCAGCTCCGACACTCGCCCGCAAACCATGCGTGTCGGCGTCACCGGGCACATGGACCTTGGTCCTGAGACGACGGACCTCGTCGCCGAAGCGCTACGCGCTCATCTGCTCGAACTACGCGAGACCCAACCCGCAGACATGATCGGCGTCAGCTGCCTGGCGCCGGGGGCTGATCGGATCTTCGCGCGCATCCTGCTCGATATGGGCGGCCGCCTCGAAGTGATCATGCCGTCGGGCGAGTACACCGCCGAACTGGCCGACCCGGGCTCCGACGGCGATCCGGCCCTCGCGGAGCTGCTGAGCCGGGCCGATTTCGTGCGCCCCATCGCCGAGCCGCTGGCCAGGCCCCAGGTGTATGTGGCGGTCAACGACGCCATGCTGGAGTCGGTCGACTCGCTGGTCGCGGTGTGGAACGGCGTCGCTTCGACGAAGCTCGGCGGGACGGCGCACGTGGTGCACACCGCGCGGTCGCGGAGCATCCCGGTCAAGATCATCTGGCCGAAGGGCGCGACCCGCCAGAGCTGAGCCCGCCGGGCCCGGCTACCCGCGGCCGGTCACGGCCACGGTCGGACTCGACGCTTCCATCCGCACGATCGCCAAGCCCGCATCTGCGAGCAGCTCGGGCAGGCTGCGAACCACCTGCCGGTCCTTCTCCCGTTCCGACTCCGGTAACTGCTGCCACGGGACCAGCCCGGGATGCAGCCTGACAGCGTTGTCGCGCTCGCGACCCCACTGCCAGCCCTGGCGCTGCCGCTCCGCCGTCCACCGTTCGTGTTCGAGTTCGGCGAGTCGCTCGACTTCACCGTGCTGGAACGCGAATTGCGGCCCGTTCGCTCGCCGCGTGCTCAGAATGCAGTCGATCTCGGCGAGCTTCCTGCCGATGTCCGCGGCCTGATCCCGGTTCGCCCAGCGGTACTGCTCGGTGAGGGTTTCCCATGGGACCATGGCCGACGAGCTGCGCGGGGCCGCCCCCGCCGCGAACTGGTCGGTGAGATAGCGCTGGTGGCAGGCGCGGGCGAGCGACTCGGCGAGGTCGTCCTCGATCAGATCCGGATCGCAGCCCTCCGCGGTGACGTCCACCAGCCGAAGCCGGCCGCCGAGCGCGTCGAACAGGATGCCGCCGCCATCCGGCCCGGCGCGGAATCCGGCCGCGATCCCGGTCATCCGATCGACCCGGACGACGGCCTGCGTGAAGGCGGACTGGAATCCCGCCGCCGTGTCGAGAGCGGCCTTGAGCGCGTCGCCTTCGTCGTCCTGGCAGAAGTAGAGCCGGCGCAGCCGCGGTGCCGACGGATCCGCCGCATAGCGTTCGAGAACTCTCTCGAACGGTTCGGCGTACGGCACGATCCGGCACACCGAAGCCAGGAACGCGTACTGGCCTGCCAGTTCCGCGGCGATGCCGTGCGCGTCGACGCCGATGAACAAGACCACGACGGGCTCACGGCGCACCCCGCCTCGCGCCAGCCACTGCCGCGCGAACTCGGTCAGGACCGAACGCGCAAAGGCTCCGGTACCGACGATCGCGATTCGCGGCGTCTCACCCGCGAACGCCGCGTCGTCCACGCGGACCGTGGCCTGCGCGGCCGTCTCCTCCGGGTTGAAGAAGCCGAGTCGGCGCCCGCCGGTGTCGGCCACGCTCCAGTGCCGGGCGCGCAGCGCCGAGCACAGCTCCAGGTCGGGAATCAGAACATGGATTCGCTCGGGCAGCGACCCTCCCGGCGAGCGCGCCTGCTCGACGGCCGCAGCGATCTCAGCGTTCTGTTCGCCGAGCGCAAAACACGCATACACGCGACGCGCTCCGGCGACTCCGGCGGCGCGCAACGTGTACGGCGAGCACGGATCTCCGGTCACGGCGTCGTGATCGGCTTCGTCGGCGGCATCGGGAGAGACGACCACGACGCGAGTCCCATCAGCCCGCAGCCGGGAGGTGAGCACCTGCGCAGCTCGCGTCGAGCCGCAGATGACCACATGTCCGCGAAGCCGACGTGTACGAGCCCGCCGAATCCGCACAGCGGACAAGGCGACGCCGAACTCCGTCACGGGGTACACGAGCACGCACGGCGCGCAGAACCGGCCGATTTGCAGCTCACCGGGCACAGGCCCGCCGCTGGCCAGCGGCGTGGACTGGAGCAGCGCGAGTTCGACGTCGTAGTAGATGAGATTGCTGACGCTGGAGTCGACCTTGTGGTTTTCCTCGTTCGGGTGCATATGCTCGTACTGGTTCAGGCCCATGTATCCGAAGATCAGGCCGCTGAGCCCGAGCGCGGTGAACAGCAGCCGGATACCCGTGACCGCGCGCGCCGCCGGTGACCGTGAGTGAGCCAACCGCGCCTCCCCTCGCAGTGCGGTGCCCCCAGTCCGCGGCGCTCCCTAGGGTGCCCGGCCGGCGCCGCAGACTCATTCAGCTATCACTACCCTGATCCGTCTGTTTTAGCCCCTTCTGGAGCGTTCTTCATACATCCATGCGACCGCTGCCGTGCGGCCCGCGGTTCAGCGGGGCAGTGGCGCACCGAAGCGGACTGCGACGCCCGGGGAGTACAACACGCTGTCCGGCGGTCTGGTCGGAACGGGCAAACCGGCTGCCGCGATGAGGTTCTCCCGCAACTCCAGTACGTCGGCTTTGAACAGCGGCCAACGCGGATGCTCGTTGGGCAGGTAATAGGTGCGCCCGAGGAGTGTGCTGTGCAGGCCCCAGCGGGCGGTCACGAAGTGCTCCACCGGAGTGGGGTTCTCGACTGCTCCGCCGATGCGGACCCTGATATGCGAGCTCGCCGACGGGTTCCCCGGCCGGTGCCGGCGGCTCGTGTACTGGATCACGTCACCGGTTCGACGCACGGACATGCGGGACCAGATGTAGGGCAGGCCGAATCCGATCCGGCCGGTCAGCACCGGAAGCAGTCGGACCGCGTCCAGCGAGAGGAACACCACGCCGCGCCTGCCCGCCGCGTCGACCGAGTAGAGCCGCACGTTGGTTTCGGGGAAAGTGCCGAGCCAGGGCAGGCCGGGCAGTCCAGCCATGCCGATGCGGTACATCCGGAATGCGATCAGCCCAATGTATGTCTGGCCATCGATGACGTCGGGCTCGGTGCCACGCGGCAGCAGTGGCCGCACCGTCTCCGGCGCCGCGGTCCAATGCAGAAAGGTCAGATCGAGCCAGGATTGGGTGAGGATCGCCCGCCGCACCGGCCTGGCCGGCTCCGGCGTTACCGGTTCGATCGTCTCGGATCGGATGGCTTGCGGCACCGGCTCAGTATGGCGGAATGCGACTCGGGCCGATGTAGCCTCTTTGTTGGACTATGCGACGTGTACGGGGGCGCGTTCACTCTGATGGCCGGCACGGCTTGGGTGTAGGGACGCGAGGTGTGGCGCTGGCGGGCTCGGGGGCCGGGGCCGAACGGGTGATCATGCCGGGGCGCCCGGCGTAGGTCGGCTGAATTGACAACAGGCGTGTGTATACCAGTAGGGACATTGTCAGCCGTCCCTCGGGCGCCTGAGTGCGAAGCGGGAACGGCTTCCAGAGGTCTCAGGTGCGGCCTCGGTCCGCCTGGACAGAGAGGACATGAGTTCCCGTGACAGATTCCGACCTCGCCGGCGCGCTCGCGACCGGTGGTGGTGAGGCCGCTGCGGAGCGGCCGGCTCGCCGTACCTTCATGAAGGGTGCGGCCGTGACAGCGGCCGTGGCCGGTGCCGGTGCCGTGATTCCGGGCACCGCGCGCGCCGCGCAGAGCCCGCAGACGCGTCTTGGCGGGTTCCCGTTCCCGCTGCCGGCGGCCGGGGTGGAGATCCCGTGCAGCTGCTATGCGGCGAACGTCCCGCTCAAGATCAATACCGGTATCGTCAACCTCGACTTCAAGGGAGGTATCCGGGTCAGGGTCGAGACCAACAACACGGACGGGCTCAAGCTGAGCATCGTCGGCCACCGGGTCACCGCGCAGAGCCCGGTGCTCGGCACGGTCACCATCGAGCAGTCCAACGCGTCGGTCACCCCGCTGAGCCTGCTGCGGATGGGTTCGACCTTCCCGCCGAGCCCTGAGATGCTGATGTTCCTGAGCTTCACGCTGACCATCTCGAACCCGCCGGGTGGCGGCGGGCCGCTCGTGCTCACCACGACGCAGCCGGGTCAGCTGCTCGCCACCAATGTGCTGAATTTCCCGCCGGTGAACCAGGGTTACAACCTGTCCAGCCCAATCCCGCTCACGCCGGTGAGCGGCGGTTCTGGACCGGGCACGGGCCCGGGTTCGGGGTCTGGCGGCGGTTCGGGGTCCGGCGTGACTTGCCCTCCGCCCTCGGGTTCCGGCTCGGGTTCCGGTGGCGGGACGCAGCCCGGCTCCGGCGGCGGCTCGCCGTCCCCGGGGCTGCTCGGCCTCGGCGGGTTGCTCGCGCCGGTCGGGGACATCCTCGACAACCTCGGCGACACGCTCGGTTCGACGACGGACCAGGCGAACGGCCAGTGTGCCTGCTCGTCCTCGTCCTCGTCCTCGACCGGCGGTTCGTCCAGCGGTTCGGGTTCGGGGTCGGGTTCCGGTGGCTCGATCTTCCAGCTGCTGGGTTTCCCGGTCACGGTGAACCAGAGCAGCAGCCCGATCCCGGGCGTGTAACGGTCCAGTGCAGCAGACGAGGGGCCCGTCCGGTTTCGATCGGCCGGGCCCCTCGGCATCGGAGTGAGTTCGTTGTCGGGGTAGGTTCCCTTGCGGGGACTGCGGGGACTGCGGGGACTGCGGGGACTGCGGGGACTGCGGGGACTGCGGGGACTGCGGGAGTCAGGAGCCGGTTGGCGCCCCGTGGGCCTCGAATACTCGGGCGAAGAGCGCGTCGAGGATGTAGGGCTCGGCCTCCTTCTGGAAGTCGACCTTCGGCGCGTGGGCGCGAACGGTTCCTTCCAGCACGAGGAGCGATAGGAGCGGGAAGATGAACTGCGGGTCGGCGTAGAGTCCGTGCCGCCGTTGCAGGATGAAGAGGCTGGCTGCGAAACGCACCAGGTCGAAGTCCGCCGCGCGGGCACCGCTGCTTACGTGGACGAGGTCGGCAAGGTCGCGGGTGAAGCCGTCGACGTTGGCGCGTGGTCCCGGGATCGTGGTGGACAAAACGATTTGCGCGCAAGCTTCTCCGTGCCCGTAGGACATACGCATGAAGAAGGCCGCGAACTTCTCCCGGGCGTCCTGGGTAAGGCGCACGGTGAATCCGGCGTCTACGAGTGCGACCGTGCCGTCGGCCCGGAAGTAGACGTTGCCCGGGTGCAGGTCGCAATGTACGAGCCCGTCGATGAAAAGCATGTGGTAGATGCTGTGCAGCGTGGCGAGCACGGCTTGTTCGCGGTCGGCGGCGGGGAGACTGGCGGCGGTGTGCCGACTGAGGCCGTCCAGGAATTCCATGACCAGGACGTCGTCGCTGCACAGCTGCGTGTGTACCTCTGGTACGTGCATGCGGGGCTGCGTAGCCAGATTGGCACGGAGTTGCTCCAGATGGCGGGCTTCGCGTGGAAAGTCCAGTTGGGCGCGGATCGCGGCAGTCAGCTGGTCGACGATCTCCACGGCAGGCATGCCGCGTAGTGGTGGCAGGCGTGCAGCCATTCGTGTGACTCGGCGCATCAGCTCTAGGTCGGTGGTGAGTTCGTGTTCGACGCCTGGTCGGCGTACTTTGACGGCCACTACCCGACCGGTGGGGTCTGTTGCGCGGTAGACGGAAGCGATGCTGCCTGTTGCGATTGGCCTGGGTACGCCGTCCGGGTCGGTCTCGATTGTGAGACCACTGCGTTTGAGGAGGTCGGGCGAGGGCCCGGCGGACTGTGCGTCGGGCTCGACGGCGTCATGTAGTCGGCCTAGCGCTGTGCACACGTGTGGCGGAAGGAGGTCGGCCCTGGTAGCTAGGAGTTGCGCCATCTTGATGAATGCGGGGCCGAGGCCTGTGACGAAGTCCGCCAGCCAGCGCTCTGTGCGGGAGGGCAAGTCACGGCGGACGAGGCCTCGGGCGAGGGCGGGGCCTAAGGCAAGTGTGCCGACCAGGGCTTTTGCG
>NZ_DASYZI010000297.1:0-11913 GCF_035946395.1 Actinocrinis sp. | reverse complement strand
AGATGTGCAGCGGCAGCACCACACCGGGGAACAGCACCGACCCGAGCGGAAAGAGCGGCAGGGTGGCGGCCATGTACCTAGCGTAGAGCGCCGGGCTTTCCCGGCGCAGTCGACACCTTGCCCAACCGTTGCTTTGCCCGGGCCGACGCGCACGCCGAGTTCGAAGAGCCTGCGCACTGCGCCCGAGCAAACGTGGCCCCAGATCACCGCTCTTCGAGCAGAGCCAGGATTACCCGTCACCCGTCACCCGTCACCCGTGCGTGTGCGGGGGCGTCCGCTGGACGGAATACTCGGCCGCGGCCATGACCGGTGGAACTACACTGGTCAGGTGATCACTCGGATCGATTTGCGGGGGATGGACCTCATCGGGGGTTCGATCGACCTGCGCACCCTGGTGCCGCGGGCCGAGCTCGACGTCGAGACCGCCGTCGAGGCGGTGCGGCCGATCTGCGACGACGTGCGGCTGCGCGGCGAGACGGCGCTGATCGAGTACGGGGAGCGTTTCGACGGCGTCCGCCTCCAGTCGGTCCGGGTCGCCCGTGAGGCGCTGTCGAACGCGCTGTCCGAACTCGACCCCCACGTGCGCGCGGCGCTTGAGGAGTCGATCCGGCGCGCCCGCAAGGTGCACACCGACCAGAAGCGCCGGGACGTGCGCACGCAGGTCGTGCCCGGCGGCGCGGTCACCGAGCGGTGGATCGCGATGGACCGGGTCGGCCTGTACGTGCCCGGCGGCCTGGCCGTCTATCCGTCCTCGGTCGCGATGAACGTGATCCCGGCGCAGATCGCCGGGGTCGGCGCGATCGCCGTCGCGTCGCCGCCGCAGAAGGAGCACGGTGGCCTGCCGCACCCGACGATCCTGGCCGCGTGTGCGCTGCTCGGCGTGGACGAGGTCTACTCGGTCGGCGGCGCCCAGGCCATCGCGATGTTCGCGTACGGCGCGGGCGAGGGCGCGACCCGCTGCGCGCCGGTGGACCTGGTCACCGGACCGGGCAACATCTACGTCGCGGCGGCCAAGCGGCTGCTCAAGGGCCGCATCGGGATCGACGCCGAGGCCGGGCCCACCGAGATCGCGGTCCTCGCCGACCTGAGCGCGAGTCCCGCGCACGTCGCCGCCGACCTGATCAGCCAGGCCGAGCACGACCCGTTGGCCGCCGCGGTGCTGGTCACCGACGCCTTCGCGCTGGCCGAGGCGGTCGAGGTCGAGCTGGCCAGGCAGGTACCGGCGACCAAGCACGCCCAGCGCATCGCCGCCGCGCTCGGCGGCCGGCAGTCCGCCATCGTGCTGGTGGACGACATCGAGGCCGGACTCGCCGTGGTCAACGCCTACGCCGCCGAACACCTGGAGATCCAGACCTCGAACCCGCGCGTGGTCGCCGGGCGGGTGCGCAACGCCGGAGCGGTGTTCGTCGGGCCGTACTCGCCGGTCTCGCTCGGCGACTACGCCGCCGGATCCAACCACGTGCTGCCCACCGGCGGCTGCGCCTGCCACTCCTCGGGCCTGTCGGTGCAGTCCTTCCTCAAGGGCGTGCACATCGTCGAGTACAGCGACGCCGCGCTGGGCGAGGTCGCACACCACGTGGTCGCGCTGGCCAACGCGGAGGACCTGCCCGCGCACGGCGAGGCTGTGACGATCCGCTTCCCGCATGAGACAGCTCACGAGGGAACCAAGGCGGGCGCGGACGCCCAGGGCGCCGACGACGGCGAGCCGGCCGACGACCTGACGACCAGGTATCCGGAGTTCGCCGACGTCCCGCGCGAGACCTCGGCCACCGACCTCGCCCCGGACGCCCCCGCACCCCGGGAAACGCAGTACACCCAGGAAACCCAGTAGTGGAGACCGGAGCAGTGACGACGACGCAGGGCGGCCCCGTCTCCTGGCAGGAGCTGCCGGTACGTGACGATCTGCGCACGCTTGCCCCGTACGGCGCGCCGCAGCTCGACGTCCCGGTCCTGCTGAACACGAACGAGAACCCTTACCCGCCGCCACCGGAGCTCATCGCCGATCTGCGCGACGCGGTTGCCGCCGCGGCCGCCACGCTGAACCGCTACCCCGACCGGGACGCGGTCGAGCTGCGCAAGGATCTCGCGCAGTACCTCGGCCACGACCTGACCGGCCGCCAGCTGTGGGCCGCCAACGGCTCGAACGAGGTCATCCAGCAGATTTTGCAGTGCTTCGGCGGCTCCGGCCGCAGCGCCCTCGGGTTCGAGCCCTCGTACACCATGCACCGGCTGATCGCGCTGGCCACCGGCACCCGCTGGATCGCCGAGCCGCGCGAGCCGGACTTCACCCTCGACCCGGCGAAAGCAGTCGCTGCGACCGAGCGGCACCGGCCCGACGTGGTCTTCCTCACCTCGCCGAACAATCCGACCGGCACCGCCGCGCCGATGGATCTGGTCGAGGCGGTGGTGGACGCAGCGCCGGGCGTCGTCGTGATCGACGAGGCCTACGCGGAGTTCTTCCGGCCGGGCACCGCCTCCGCGCTCACGCTGCTGCCGGGCCGGCCGCGGCTGATCGTCACGCGCACCATGTCCAAGGCCTTCGCGATGGCCGGCGCCCGCGTCGGGTACCTCGCCGCCGACCCCGCGGTGATCGACGCGCTGCTGCTGGTCCGCCTGCCCTACCACCTCTCCGCGCTCACCCAGGCTGCCGCACGCACCGCGCTCGCGCACGTCGACGCCCTGCTCGGTACAGTCAACGCCGTCAAGGCGCAGCGCGACCGGATCGTGGACGAACTGACCGCGCTCGGCCTGCCGGTCGTGCCCTCCGACGCGAACTTCGTCGCCTTCGGCGTAAGCGCCGACGGGACCGGCGACGCGAAGGCCGTCTGGCAGGCGCTGCTGGACCGGGGAGTGCTGGTCCGCGACGTCGGCCTGCCCGGGATGCTGCGCGTCACCGCGGGGACGCCCGAGGAGACCGGGGCGTTCCTCGACGCACTGAAGGAGGTCGTGTGAGTGTGAGCGGCGAGAGCAACGGCGTAGGGACACGACGGCGGGTAGGCCGGGTCGAGCGCTCCACCAAGGAGTCCACCGTCCTGGTCGAGATCGACCTGGACGGGACCGGCCGGGTGGACGTGGAGACCGGCATCGGCTTCTACGACCACATGCTCGCCCAACTCGGCAAGCACGGCCTGTTCGACCTGACCGTCAAGACCGTCGGCGACCTGCACGTCGACGCGCACCACACGGTCGAGGACTCCGCCATCGCGCTCGGCTCGGCGTTTCGCGAGGCGCTGGGCGACAAGGCCGGCATCCGCCGCTTCGCCGACTGCTGGGTGCCGCTCGACGAGGCCGCCGCGCACGCCGTGGTCGACCTGTCCGGGCGGCCGTACCTGGTGCACCGCGAGCCCGAGCGGATCGCCCCGATGATCGGGTCCTACGACACCACGCTCACCCGGCACATCTTCGAGTCCTTCGTCGCGCAGGCGCAGATCTGCCTGCATGTCGACGTGCCCTACGGCCGCAACGCCCACCACATCGTCGAGGCCCAGTTCAAGGCGGTCGCGCGGGCGTTGCGCGACGCCTGCGCGCACGACCCGCGGGTGGTTGGCGTGCCGAGCACGAAGGGTGTCCTGTGACCGGCAGCTACGCGGCGGCGTTCCTGATCTTCCTCGGCCTGTTCCTGATCGGCGGGGTCATCTCCTTCGCCAAACAGGGACTGCCGAAGGTGCTCACCGGGCTGCTCGGCGTCTGCGCCGCGCTGGCGATAGCCGCCGGCGTGCTGCGGTGGAAGTGAGCTGTGGTGGAAATGAGCGGGGGCGTTCGGTGACGAAGCGCGTCGCGATCCTCGACTACGGCTCCGGCAACATCCGCTCCGCCGAGCGCGCCGTTGCGCGCCAGGGCGTCGAGGTGACCGTCACCGCCGACTTCGCAACTGCGGTCGAGGCGGACGGCCTGTTCGTGCCCGGTGTTGGTGCCTACGCGGCCTGCATGGACGGGCTGCGCTCGGTGCGCGGCGAGCGGATCATCGGCCGCCGGCTGGCCGGGGCGCGCCCGGTGCTCGGGGTCTGCGTCGGTATGCAGATCCTGTTCGAGCGCGGGATCGAGCACGGCGTGGAGAGCGAGGGGTGCGGCGAATGGCCGGGGTCGGTCGAGCGCATCGACGCCCCGGTGGTCCCGCACATGGGCTGGAACCGGCTGGAGATCCCCGAGGGCAGCACGATGTTCGCCGGGCTGCCCGAGGAGGTCCGCTTCTACTTCGTGCACTCCTACGCCGCGCAGGACTGGCACCTCGAAGACACCGGGCCGCTGCCCAAGCCGAAGGTCGCCTGGTGCCATTACGGCAAGCGGCCGTTCGTCGCCGCCGTGGAGAACGGCGCGCTGTGGGCCACCCAGTTCCATCCGGAGAAGTCGGGCGACGGCGGTGCCGCACTGCTCGCGAACTGGGTGTCCACGCTCTGAACGGCTGTTTGGATTCCGTACTGGGACTCGGACAAGCCTGTTCTCGACTCGGATAAGGAAGGCGCGCATGCCCAAGCTCGAACTGCTACCCGCCGTCGACGTGGAGGGCGGGCAGGCGGTCCGGCTGGTCCAGGGCGCGGCCGGGTCCGCGACCGGCTACGGCGACCCGCTGGCCGCCGCGCTGGCCTGGCAGGCGGCCGGCGCCGAGTGGGTGCACCTGGTCGACCTCGACGCCGCCTTCGGCCGCGGCGACAACCGCAAGCTGCTCGCCGACGTGATCGGCCGGCTCGACGTGCAGGTCGAGCTGTCCGGCGGCATCCGGGACGACGACTCGCTGCGCGCGGCGCTGGCCACCGGCTGCACCCGGGTGAACCTCGGCACCGCCGCGCTGGAGCAGCCCGCATGGGTGGCCGAAGTCATCGCGGAGCACGGCGACCGCGTCGCCGTGGGCTTGGACGCCCGGCTGGAGGACGGCGCCTGGCGGCTGCGCGGCCGGGGCTGGACCAGCGACGGCGGTGAGCTGTTCGCGACGCTGGACCGGCTCGACCGCGAGGGCTGTGCCCGCTACGTGATCACCGACGTGAACAAGGACGGCATGCTGCTCGGCCCGAACGTCGAGCTGTACCGGCGGGTGTGCGCGGCCACCGACCGGCCGATCGTCGCCTCGGGCGGGGTTTCCGCCCTCGCCGATCTCAAGGCACTGCAAGAGCTCGTCCCGCTCGGCGTCGAGGGCGTTATCGTGGGCAAGGCGCTGTACTCGGGCGCGTTCACGCTTGAACAAGCCCTGGAGGCAGTCGACTCATGAGCATCAGCGCCAGGTACGGCTCGGGCGGCCCCTTCGAGGAGCGGTTCGGCTACTCGCGCCTCGTCGTCGCCGGCCCCAACGCCTACGTCTCCGGCAGCACCGCGGTGGTAGGCGGGATCGTGAATCACGAGGGCGACCCGTACAACCAGGCCCTTACCGCGTTCAACGTGGCGCTCAAGGCACTGTCCGAGGCGGGATTCGCGCGCGACGACGTCGTACGCACTCGCATGTACGTTGTGCACCCGCGCGACATGGAGGATGTCGGGCGCGCGCACAAGGAGGTGTTCGACGCGGTACGCCCCGCGGCGACGATGGTCGTGGTCTCCAAGCTGATCGACCCTCAGATGCTTGTCGAGGTCGAGATCGACGCGTACCGGGAGAACGGCCCCGGAGAGCGCCCATGAGCCTGGCCGTACGCGTCATCCCCTGCCTCGACGTGGACGCGGGCCGAGTGGTCAAGGGCGTCAACTTCGCGAACCTGCGCGACGCGGGCGATCCGGTCGAGCTGGCCGCGGCCTACGACGCGGCCGGGGCGGACGAGCTGACGTTCCTGGACATCACCGCCTCGTCGGGCGACCGGGAGACGACGTACGACATCGTGCGGCGTACCGCGGAGCAGGTATTCATCCCGCTGACCGTCGGCGGGGGAGTGCGCACGGTCGAGGACGTGGACCGGCTGTTGCGCGCCGGGGCGGACAAGGTCGGGGTGAACACCGCCGCGATCGCCCGCCCGGAGCTGATCTCCGAGATCACCGGCCGCTTCGGCAGCCAGGTGCTCGTGCTGTCGGTGGACGCGCGCCGTTGTCCCGAAGGTGTCGAGACCGAGTCCGGCTTCGAAGTCACCACGCACGGCGGCCGCCGTTCCACCGGCATCGACGCGATCGGGTGGGCGCGCCGCGCGGCCGAACTCGGCGCGGGCGAGGTGCTGCTCAACTCGATGGACGCGGACGGCACCAAGGACGGCTACGACCTGGAGCTGATCCGCGCCGTGCGAAGCGAGGTGACCATCCCGGTCATCGCCTCGGGTGGCGCGGGCAAGCTGGCCGACTTCGCCCCGGCGGTGGCCGCCGGAGCCGACGCGGTGCTGGCCGCGTCCGTGTTCCACTTCGGCGACCTGTCCATCGGCGAGGTCAAGCGCGCGCTGCGTGACGCCGGTCATCCGGTGCGCTGAGAGGCGCGGACTTCTCAAGCCCGAATTCGAATTTCCTGAAATGTCAAGCGGGCGAACAATCGTGCAACGGCGAACTAAGGTGGATGTATGGGCAGCCCGAAGATCACCCACGTCTCCATCACGCCGATCGCGGTCCTCGACGCGCCGCTGCTGAACGCCTCCGGCGTGCACGAGCCGTACCAACTGCGCGCGGTCATCGAACTCGACACCGATGCGGGTGTGTTCGGCCTCGGTGAGACCTACGGCGACGATCCGACGCTGAGGAACCTGCGTGCCGCGGTGCCCGCGCTCGTCGGCGTGGACATCTTCGACCTCAACGAACTGAATCGGCGGGTCGCCGTCGCGCTCGGCGCGGTCTCCAGCTCCAGCCCGACCGAGCTGGTCGGCCGTGCCTCGCGGGCCAAGACGGTCGCGCAGGCATACGGCGCGTTCGAAGTGGCCTGCTATGACGCGCAGGGCAAGGCGACTGACATGCGCGTGTGCGATCTGCTCGGCGGCGCGGTGCGTGCGTCAGTGCCCTACAGCGCTTATCTGTTCTACCGCTGGGAGCAGCATCCCGGATACGCGGTGCCGGACGACTATCCGGACGACGACTGGGGCGCCGCGCTCGACCCTGACGGCATCGTCGCCCAGGCCCGGCGGATGGTGGACGTCTACGGGTTCCGCTCGCTGAAACTGAAGGGGGGCGTCTTCGAGCCCGAAGCCGAGGCCGACGCCGTCGCGGCGCTGCGCGACGCCTTCCCCGACCTGCCGCTGCGCCTCGACCCCAACGCCAACTGGACCGTGGCGACCTCGCTGCGCATCGCCCCGCGGCTGGAAGGACTGCTGGAGTACCTGGAGGACCCGACCGGGGGGAACCCCGGCATGGCGGAGGTGGCCCGCAAGACCTCGCTGCCGCTGGCCACCAACATGTGCGTGACGTCCTTCGAGGAGATCCCCGAGGCGGCGGCCCTCGACTCGGTCTCGGTGGTGCTCTCCGACCACCACTTCTGGGGCGGCTTGCGCGCGTCGCAGCGGCTGGCCGGGATCTGCGACACCTTCGGCTGGGGCATGTCGATGCACTCGAACACGCACCTGGGCATCAGCCTGTCCGCGATGACCCACCTGGCCGCGGCGACCCCGAACCTGACCTACGCCTGTGACACCCACTCGCCGTGGCAGCGCGAGGACGTGATCGAGGCGGGCGCGCTGACCTGGTCGCACGGAGCGCTGGCCGTCCCCTCCGGACCGGGTCTCGGGGTCGAACTCGACCGCGACGCGCTGGCCCGGCTGCACGAGCAGTACCTGGCCTGCGGCCTGCGCAAGCGTGACGACGAGTCGGCGATGCTGCGTGCGGACCCGGCCTGGCCGCCGCGCCGCCCGCGCTTCTGACGGCCACTCGGTCAGGGCTGCCTGATCAGGGCCGCGCGATCGCCGCGCGGGCGGCCTGGAGGAGTTCGAGCACCGCGTCGACGTCCGCCGGGTCCGGCTCGGTCAGCGGGGCGCGTACCCCGCCGACCGGATGCCCGGCGGCCACCGTGAGCGCCTTGACCAGCGACACCGCATACCCGGGCCGCTTGTTGCGCAGTTCGACGTACGGCCGGAAGAACACGTCGATCAGCTTGTCGACCGCCGCGCCGTCGCCCTTTTCGAGAGCCGCGTGGAACGCCAGCGCGAGATCCGGGGCGAAGCAGAACACCGCCGAGGAGTAGAGCGGGACGCCGATCGCGCGGTACGCCCGCTGCGTGGCCTCGGCGGTCGGCAACCCGTTGAAGAACTGGAAGCCCTCGATCCCGGCCGCGCGCACGGCGCTGACGATCCGCTGCATCAGGTCCATGTCGCCGCGGCCGTCCTTGAGCCCGACGATGTTCGGCGTCCCGGCCAGCTCGACCACCGTCTGCGGGGCGAAGGCCAACCGGTCGCGCTGATAGAGGATCAGGTCGAGCGGCGTCGCGGCGGCCAGCGCACGGTAGTGGGCGATCAGCCCGGCCTGGCCGCCGTCCGGCCCGGACGGTGGGAATACCAGCAGGCCCCGCGCCCCGGCGCGTTCGGCCGCACGCGCATACTCGATCGCGAGCGCCGTGCCGTAGCCGGTGCCGCCGAGTACCGGCACTGTGTCTCTTGAGGACGCTGTGTTTCTTAAGGACACTGTGTCTCTTGAAGACACCGTCTCTCTTGAAGACGCAGTGTCTCTTGAAGGCCTTGAAGACGCGGCGTTTTCGACCGCCTCGACCGCGACCCGGACGCACTCCTCGTACTCGCCGGGAGCCAGCGACGGGAACTCGCCGGTCCCGCAGGCGGCGAACACGGCCGCCGGGCCGTCGGCCAGCCGACCCTCGACATGTGCCCGGTACGCCGCCGGATCGAACGAGCCGTCCGGGGCGAACGCGGTGACCGGAAAGTACAGCAGGCCGTCGAGACGGCCGAGCGGGGCTACAGTTGTTCGCATGTATGAATAATAATCTCTCTTGTGAACATTCGGTGAGCGTGTGAGGATGGGCGGTGTGCGAACGGATGCGGCGAGTGCGGCCGGTACGAAGGCGGCCGACACGAAGGTAGCCGGGGTGAAGTCGGCGGACCGCACCATCGAGCTGCTCGAACTGCTCGCCGGGTACGACGAGCCGCTGACGCTCAGCGAGATCCACCGCGAGCTGGCCTATCCCAAGTCCAGCCTCTTCGTGCTGCTGCGCACGTTGGTCGCCCGCGGCTGGGTGGAGACCGACCGGCGCGGGACCGGTTACTCGATCGGCGTGCGGGCGCTGCTGGTCGGCACGTCGTACCTCGACCGCGACCCGGTGATCCGGGCCGCCACGCGGGTACTTGAGCTGCTGCGCGCCGAGGTGAACGAGACCGTCCACCTGGCTCGGCTCGACGGCGCCGACGTGGTCTACCTGGCCAGCCGCGAGTCCGCGCACCATCTGCGGCTGACCTCCCGGGTCGGGCGCCGGGTGCCCGCCTACGCCACCGCGCTCGGCAAAGCGCTGCTCGCCGGTCTCACCGACGCCGAGGTGGACGCGATCCTGCCGCCGCAGCTGGAAGCGATCACGCCGCTGACCGTCGTCGACCGGGACCGGCTGTTCGCCGAGCTGGCCGAGGTCCGCGAGCGCGGTTACGCGTCCGAACGCGGCCAGAACACCCCGGGGCTCGGCTGTTTCGCGGTCGCGCTGGACTACCGCACGCCGCCGACCGACGCGATCAGCTGCTCCGTGCCGTACTCGCGGCTCGACGACGCCGGCCACGCCGCCGAGACGCTCGAAGCGGTCCGCCGGCACGCCGGGCAGCTCGGCATCCTGCTACGGCCGTAGCGTGACCCTCCGGGTTCGAGGAGCCGGCATGAACAGAGAGGAAGCAGGTGGATCGTTGTCCACGGTACTGATCACCGGCGCCGCCGGAGGCATCGGAACCCTGATGCGTTCGCGGCTGGCCCGGCCGGGGCGCGTGCTGCGGCTGCTCGACATCGCGCCGCTCGAAGCCGGACCCGGCGAGGAGGCGGTGCTCGCCTCGGTCACCGACCTGGACGCGCTGACCGAGGCCGGCCGCGGCGCCGACGCGGTGATCCACCTCGGCGGCCAGTCCGTCGAGGCGCCGTGGGAACGGATCCTGGAAGTCAACATCGACGGCACCTACAAGATCTTCGAGGCCGCGCGCCGCGCCGGGGTGCCCCGGGTGATCTTCGCCTCCTCCAACCACGCGGTCGGCTTCCACTCGCCCGACGAGTACCCGCTGCCCGATGACACGACGCCGGCGCCGGACACGTACTACGGCGTTTCCAAGGTCACCGGTGAGGCCCTCGGCGCGCTGTACCACCACCGCTACGGCCTCGACGTCATCTGCATCCGTATCCTGACGTGCTTCCCCAAGCCGCTGGACCAGCGCGCGCTGTCCACCTGGCTCTCGCCCGACGACTGCGCGCGCCTGTTCGAGGCCTGCCTCGCCGCCGAGAAGCCCGGCTACCGCGTCGTCTACGGCGTCTCCGCGAACACCCGCGGCGGCTGGGTCTCGCTCGACGGTGCGCGCGAGCTCGGCTACGAGCCGCAGGACGACGCCGAGGTCTTCGCCGCCGAGATCATCGCCGAACGCGGGGAGCTGGCCCCGGACGCCCCGGTCCTGCGCCGGCTCGGCGGCTCGTTCACCCTGCCCCAGTACGACGCCGACAATCTGTGAACGGCGACCGTCGAAACCGTGAGTGTGAGGACGCGATGACCGACCTGATCCAGGGACACGACCCGCGCACCGGCCGCCCGGCCGGCGAGCCGGTGCCCGCCACCGGGGTCGAGAACGTGGACGCGGTCGTGACGGCCGCCTTCGCCGCCTTCGAGGTCTGGCGGGAGACCGGGCGGGAAACGCGGGCCGCGGGCCTGGAGGCGATCGCGGACGCGCTTGACGGGCACACCGCGGAGCTGGTCGCGCTGTGCGATGCGGAGACGGCGCTCGGCACGACCCGGTTGACCGGCGAGGTGGCCCGCACCACCGGGCAGCTGCGGCTGTTCGCCGAGGTGCTGCGCGACGGCTCGTATCAGGGCATCGTCATCGAGCCGGCCGAGGGCGCGCGCCCGGACCTGCGCCGGATCAAGCGGCCGATCGGACCGGTGGCCGTCTTCACCGCCTCGAACTTCCCGTTCGCGTTCTCGGTCGCCGGGGGCGACACCGCCTCGGCGCTGGCCGCCGGCTGTCCCGTGATCGTGAAGGCGCACGAAGCGCACCCGCGCACCTCGCTGCGCACCGCGCAGCTGGTCAAGGCGGCGCTGGAGTCGGCCAGTGCGCCGCAGGGCGTGTTCGACATCGTGTTCGGCGTCGAGGAGGGGGCCGCGCTCGTTCAGCACCCGCTGCTGAGCGGGGTCGGCTTCACCGGCTCGACCCGCGGCGGCCTCGCGCTGGCCAAGCTGTGCGCCGAGCGGCCGCACCCGATCCCGTTCTACGGCGAACTCGGCTCGGTCAACCCCGTCATCGTCTTCCCCGGCGCGGCCCGCGCCCGGCCGCGCGAGATCGCGCGCGGATACGCGGCGTCGCTGACGCAGGGGGTCGGGCAGTTCTGCACCAAGCCGGGAGTGCTGTTCGTGCCCGACGATCCCGCGCTGCTGGAGGAGTTGGAAGCCGCGGTACGCGAGACCACCGGCGGCCCGATGCTCTCCGCGAGGATCCACGCGGGTTACGTCGCGTCGGTCGACGACCTCGGCTCGCGCGGCGAGGTCGAACCACTTGCCTCCGGCAATCCGGGCGAGGGGCCGTGGTCGGCCGCCCCGAAGGTCTACCGCACCACGCTCGGCGCCGTATACGAGCACCGCGAACTGCTCAACGAGGAGCACTTCGGGCCGATCGGCGTGGTGGTCGTCGGCGCCGCGCCGACCGATGCGCTGCGGCTGATCGAGGCCGAGGACGTCGGGCATCTCGCCGCGACAGTGCACGCGGACCTCGACGGCGACGACGTGCAGGAGGCGCGGCTGGTGGGCAGGACGCTCGCCGAGCGCGCCGGGCGGGTCATCTTCAACGGCTGGCCGACCGGCGTCGCCGTCACCCACGCCCAGCAGCACGGCGGTCCGTTCCCCGCGACGACGATGCC
>NZ_DASYZI010000296.1:0-5548 GCF_035946395.1 Actinocrinis sp. | reverse complement strand
CTAAAGTAGGTGCACTAAAAGCAGCGCATTCAGCGCAGAAGGAGAACACTATGAGTGGTGGCGATTGGACACTTCATTTAGTGCATCAAAATGTGTCGGGGAGAGAGGTGCCCACCGTAGCCCCCGTCGGCCACGGCAGCGGCGGCCTCCGCCTGACCAAGGCGAATAGTTAATTACGATTAGCTAATGCGTCCCGAACGAGATTGGAGATCAACATGCAACCTAGAGACTTCATCGTCCAAACGACGGGTCCGATGTCTGCCAGCCAGATACAAGAGCTGGCTGACCTGGGCCTGCGCATCACCAGTACCCTCGGACCGAACCAATATCGCCTGCGAGGCGAAAGTGCGGCCGATGCCGCCACACTCAAGACGAAGCCGTATATCGCCACCGTTGCCCTCTATGATGCGGATCAGAAGATCGATCCCGCGCTGACGTCAGCGTCGGCATCGGCGACAATACGTATGGCCGGGGCCGGGCCGGCGAGTGTCCGGACGCTCGTCCAACTCGACCCGAAGTCCGATCCCGCAGTCACCATCACGCAACTCGCGCAGATCGGCACGGTGACCGAGAGTACCAGTCGCCGCGTCCTGGTGGAGATACCGGTTGACCGCCTTGCTGAGGCCGCCTCGCTCCACGGTGTACTGGCGATCGAGCCTGAACCGGAGAATCGCCTGCAAAACAATGTCGCCCGCGGCCTGATCCACGTGGATACAGTCGCCGCCGCCGTGGGACTCGATGGCAGCGGGGAGATTGTCGGCGTGTCCGACAGTGGCGTCGACAACGGCAACAATGACGCGACGATACTGGCGGATTTTCGCGGACGCATCGTGAACATCCGTGCTACCGTCAGCAAGGCCGCGTTCGGCGTTTCGGACGGCGCCGACCTCAACAACCACGGCACGCATGTCTGCGGCAGCATCCTGGGTGACGGCTCGAACTCCAACGGCAATCTCCGGGGCATGGCTCCTGCCGCGCGACTGACGATACTGTCGATGGGCCCGAACAACGGCACCGGCCTCAGCGTTCCCATCGATCTGGTGGCAGGCGTATTCACGGACGCCTACGCTGATGGTGCACATCTCCATTCCAACAGTTGGGGCAGCAGTTCGGCTGCATCGTTCGGCAAGTACAACGGGCAGGCAAGCGACGTCGACACATTCATGCGCGACCACCGCGACATCCTGATTCTCTTTGCCGCCGGCAATGCCGGTCCCGGTGCCTCCACGGTGTCACCACCCGGCACGGCGAAGAACTGCCTGACGGTCGGTGCATCGGAGAGCCAGCGTCCGCTGCCGGCGACGATTCACATCGATCCCAACCTGCAGGACAACGACTCCAACCCTGCGACTCCGAAGGTCAATGTTCCCCTGCAACTCCCAATGGGAACCCAGGCGGACAATCCGGACGACATCGCGGGCTTCAGCAGCCGCGGGCCGACCAACGATACCGGCGACAGCCGCATCAAGCCCGATCTCGTGGCCCCGGGCACCTTCATTCTCTCCTGCCGCTCGTCGGTCAGCACAGCGGATGTGGGCCCGGATGGATTGCCCAGTGTTCCTCCCAGCTTCTACGCCGATGACAAAGATGGCCTGGCGACGCATGATGAAGCCGTCGGACGGGGGCTGCCGGGGGCACGCTTCTTCGGGACGTGGAACGAAAACACGCCGGATGCGCCCGCTGGGTCCGGCCCGATCTACCAGCAGAACTACTTCTACGACTCCGGCACCAGCATGGCGACGCCGATCACCGCGGGCGCGACGACGCTGTTGCGTCAGTATCTACGGCAGCAGCGGGGGATCGCGAGTCCGTCCGGCGCACTGATCAAGGCTCTGCTGATTAATGGTGCGACGGTCCCTGCCGCTCAAAGCAATGTGCCTGACAACACGCGGGGCTTTGGCTGGCTGAACATGGAAAACACCATTCGGCCTGTCCCAACTGGACAGCAGTCCTTCGCCGACGACATTCAGCTGGCGGTCGCAACAGGCGATGTGCGTCATTTTCAGGTGCAGTTGGCGGACCCTGCACAGCCGTTCCGCGTCACGATGGCCTACACCGACCACCCCGGCAAAGGCATCCAGAACCGGCTCTATCTGCGAGTGATCACGCCCGCGGCCGTGACGATCGACGGTGATGTGACAGCGTTCCCTACCGTCAGTAACAACGTCCAGCGCGTGCACATCGATGCACCTGCGCCTGGCCTCTATACTATCGAAGTCCACGGCATCGATGTCACGCACGGAATTGCCGCACTGCTCCCGCAGGTCCGCCAGGATTTCGCGTTGGCGGTGATCAACGGCGTGGGCGTGTCGCCCAACCCGGTGGACGTCGTCCACGTGATCGACCACAGCGGAAGCATGGGCTTCTATGGCTACATGGAGCCTGCGAAAGAGCGCGCCAAGCAGTTGGTCGACATGCTGCGCGTCAATGACCGTACCGGTGTGGTCGCCTTCGACAACACGGTGACGGTGGTCAATGGCGTCGTGCCGATCGCTGGGGCTGCTACCCAGAACGGGATCAAGACGAACATCACAGCGATCTCGCCGGCGGGTACCACTTCGATCGGCGGCGGGCTCCAGGGTGGACAGGCGGGATTGGCGGGTGGTGGTGACCCTGCACATCCGCAGGCGATCATTCTGTTGAGCGATGGTCATGAGAACACGCCGCCGTGGGTGGGTGGTGGCATCGCCAATTCTCCGCCCACGTGGTATGGCGGCCCTGATTTTACAGAAGCGCTTCCCGGCATCCCGGCCGCGACCAGGATCTACACCGTCTCGCTGGGTGTGCAGAGCGATCAGCCGCTGCTGCAAGCGATCGCGGCCGCACATGGCGGAACCTTCCATGCAGTCAACAGTCCTGCGGACAGCGGAAGCCTGCACGAGATTTATGTGCATCTTCAGGCGCTTGTGGGCGGCGAAGAGGTCATCGGTGCGGGCAGCGACGTGGTGGGTGTGACCGGCCAGGATGGGCCGATCATCAATGTATCCGGAACGGCACTGGAGTACGATCTGCGTAAGCTTTCCGCGTCGGCCGACGACGCCGACCTTGAACTGGCGCCGGCTGTGAGCTCGCTGAACATCCATCGCGTCCCGGTGGACGAGACCGTCTCGTCGGTCACGATGATGGTCTCTTGGCACGCCCCGGCTCAGCCGGTCACGCTGACGCTCACGTCGCCGTCGGGCACGGTGATCGCGGCCGGATCTGCCGTGTGCATCAATGGGACGGGGAGCAGTTACCAGTTCTTCCGGATCGAATCGCCGGAAGTCGGTGAGTGGCAATTGCGAGTGGAGGCCTCGAAAAAGAACCAGAAGGGCACCGTCGCCTACACATGGGGCGTCTACGGCACCACTCCGGTCCGTCTCCGCGTTGTCCTGCCGAAGCAGATACTGGGAGCGAAAAGCATTCAAATGATGATCACCCTTCACGCGCCGATCCGTGCGGTCGGTTCGGTACAGTTCAGCGGCATCGGCACCGCGCCAACGACCGATCTCAAGTCTCTCCTGGAGAAGTACGCCCGGCAATTGAAGGAGATCGAGCTTCCGTTCGATCCGGACATGCCGGCGAGCGATCCCAGTCTCTATTGTCTGACTGCGTTGGACAGCCGGTTGAACGCTGCTGGGAAGCCGTCCCTCTTTGAGACCACGGAGCAGAAGCTCAAGAGCAGCGGCACGTCCCGACCGACCGCCAAACTGGAAACTTCTGTGCCGGGCACCTACAAACTGCGGTTTCAGGGCGAGGGCAAGACGAGGAAGGGCAACCCGTTCCAGCGGCAAAGTCTGAACAGCTTGACCATCTGACGGAGTCACGGCCGGATCGACCAGGGGAGCTGCTGATCGGTTCCCCTGGTCGACAGCGCCCGCTTGGTATTGTCAAGTTGAGGCGATCACTAGTGCTTCTGCAATTTGATGGTCATGGCCTTTGAAGAAGGAGTTGTCTCTATTTACTGACCTCGTGGTAAAGAACTATATCAAGTAACCGCAGTGACGGGAGCGACTGCGAATGCTCTCCTTTTTGTGCCGCAAGCGCTCTCTTCGATGCTTCCGGATTCGCCTTTGTGGTAGGCATTGATATCGGCAGTCAAACCTGTGACTTTTGCGTCCTCAAGCCCGATAAGAGTCAGGTCGAGGGCATTTCATAACGCAAAAAACCGGGTACACTGGCTCAAGTTACCTTCCAGGCCTGTTGCTTATCCTGTGTCCCTCACCGGCGGTCCCCCCGACGAGCGTCAGGGAGTCAGGGAAGGCCCCGCCATCCTCGTCCCAGCGCCCCGTAGCGGAGATCTGCGCCTTGCTCCGGCAGCTCACGCCTGTCTCATGGGGGCCAGGGGGAGGGTAAACCAAAAAGTAGAGCCCTGCCCGGGGGCACTCTCGACGCCGACCTGCCCCTGATGGTGTTCAATAATGATGCGACAAATGTGCAACCCCAATCCCAGTCCGACCCCGTTGCCACTCTGGGCCTCGATCCCCTGGACCCGGTGGAAGCACTCCCAGATTCGTGCCTGTTCTTCCGGCGGGAGCCCTGGCCCCTGATCGCGTACCCAGACCCGCACCTGGTGGCCTACCACATCGAGCCCCACAAGGACGGGCTGCTCAACGGGCGAGTACTTGAGCGCGTTGGTCAGGTAGTTGGTCACGACCTGGGCAAGGCGATCAGCATCAGCATAGACCGGCACCGGCTGTGCCTCCGGGAGCTGGAGCAGGAGCGTGCGTCTCGGCGCGACCTGGCGCTGCTCATTGACGGCCTGCCCGACAATCATCCCCAGATCGGCGAACTCATAGTGCAGGTCCAGCCTGCCGGCCCGGATGCGCGACACATCCAGCATATCGTTCACCATCCGTTCCACCAGGGCTACCTGCTGGTCGGTGTGCGCAAATTCCTGGAGCATGGGCGTTACCTTCTGGCTGAATTCCTCGGGCGTCCGGGAACTCGTGCGTACCAGTTTCTCCAGGCGCCGCCGCATCGATTGAAGACTGAGCTTGATGTAGGTCAGCGGTGTTTTCAGTTCGTGGCCAGCCATGGCCAGGAAGGTCTCCATCTGCGTTTGGGTCTCACGCAGTACCCGCGCCTGCATTTCGGCTTCCTGGCGGGCCTTGCTCCGTCGCGCTACCTGCCCGACTACCAGGCTGATGTGCATGCCCACCACCAGCACCAGCCCTACGCTGATCGCCTCTTCCACACTTGCGATGGACCAGGAGAACTGAGGTGAGAAGGCGGCATAGCTCAGCAGTGCTGTGCTCACCAGCGTCGCCAGCAGGCTGGGGCTACCACCCCAAATCAGCGCCACCACTACCACTCCCAGGATCACCAGCGCATCTAGCAGGGTGAACGCGGGCATGATCACCCTCAGAAGCACCGTCAGTGCGACGGCGATCACCCCCAGCATTACTGCCGCCAGGTAGCCAAGAGCCGGATGACGCAGACGAGCGGGCAACCAGGAGGGTGCAAACGTATTGGCGCGCACCCACTGGCGCAGGCGACTCCACGCGTTGCCGACAAGCCGTCGCTGCAGGGCAGGCCGCTCCGGCGACTCTGTTTCGTCCAGACCATG
>NZ_DASYZI010000295.1:0-10978 GCF_035946395.1 Actinocrinis sp. | reverse complement strand
GTGCGACGCGCTGCTGGTGGACACGATCAGCCGCTCGGACACGTACCCGTACGTGGACGTGCGCGAGGACGACGTGCAGATGGGCCACGAGGCGACCGTCTCCAAGGTCTCCGAGGACCAGCTGTTCTACCTGATGAGCCGGGGCCTGACCGAGGACGAGGCGATGGCGATGATCGTGCGCGGCTTCGTCGAGCCGATCGCGCGCGAGCTGCCGATGGAGTACGCGCTGGAACTCAACCGGCTGATCGAGCTGCAAATGGAAGGCGCGGTCGGCTGACGGCCGCCGCCCGCGGGGCACGGCTTCGAGGCGGGCCCGAAAAGCACGAAAGACAGCGAAGGCGAAAGACAGGGCATGGCTGAGACGAGCAGTGCAGGTGCTGGCGCCGGGGAGGCTGCCGGGGACCGCGCGGCGGCCGCCGGGCCGGCGGTGAGCAGGCGGGGCGCGACCACGGCCGCGGCGGTCACGGTGGCGGCGCCGGGCGCGGGCGCGCCGCTGGCCGGGCCCGGCACCGGCAAGACCCATTCCGAGGTGCTGGCCTCGCGCGGCGAACGCTTCACCTCCTTCGACCCGGCCGCCTACCCGGCGGTCACCGGGCGCGAGGAGGACTGGCGGTTCACCCCGCTGGCGCGGTTGCGCGGCCTGCACGACGGCGCCACCGCCGACGGCACCGACAAGGTCGCCTGGGAGTTGCCGGAGGGCGCGAGCGTCGAGCAGGTCGGCCGGGACGATCCCAGGGCCGTCAAGGCCGGAGCCCCGATGGACATCGCGTCGGCGCACGCGTTCCAGCAGGCGGACGAGGTCACCGTGCTGACCGTCGCCAAGGAGACGGTGCTCGCCGAGCCGTTGCGCGTGGACGTGCACGCCGAGGGCGGCACGGCTTTCGCGCACCTCGTCTTCGACATCAAACCGTTCGCCGAGGCTGTCATCGTGCTCGGCCACACCGGGACCGGAGCGCGTTCGGCCAATGTGGACGTGCTCGTCGGCGACGGCGCGAAAGTGACGTTCGTCTCCGTGCAGGACTGGGAGCGCGACGCCGTCCACCTGGCGCAGCAGAACACGCTGGTCGGGCGGGACGCGACTTTCAAGTCCGTCAACGTGACCTTCGGCGGCGACCTGGTCCGGCTCGTCCCCCGGATCAGGTACGCCGCGCCCGGCGGCGACGCCGAACTGCTCGGGGTCTACTTCGCCGACGACGGCCAGCACTTGGAGCAGCGGCTGTTCGTCGACCACTCGGTGCCCAACTGCCGTTCGCGGGTCACGTACAAGGGCGCGTTGCAGGGCGCTGACGCACACACCGTGTGGATCGGCGACGTGCTCATCCGCTCGGCGGCCGAGGGCACCGACACGTACGAGCTGAACCGCAACCTGGTGCTCACCGACGGCGCGCGCGCCGACTCGGTGCCGAACCTGGAGATCGAGACCGGCGAGATCGTCGGCGCCGGGCACGCGTCGGCCACCGGCCGCTTCGACGACGAGCAGCTGTTCTACCTCCAGGCCCGCGGCATCCCCGAAGACGAGGCGCGGCGCCTCGTGGTACGCGGCTTCTTCGCCGACGTGGTCGGCCGGATCGGCATCGCGCAGCTGGAGGCGCGGCTGATGGAGAAGGTCGAGGCCGAGCTGGCTCGCACTGTGGTCGTGGACACGGCCGTCGTCGATGCAGCCGTTGACGATACGGCTGTCGTGGATGCCGCAGAGGTGACTGCATGAGCCGCGAACCCGTGTGGCACCCGGTCGGCGCCCTAGCCGACTTCGAGGAGGACAAGCCAGAGGCCGTGGACGTGGACGGCACGCCGATCGCCGTCGTGCGCACCTCGGGCGGGAAGGTCCACGCCATCCACGACGTCTGCTCGCACGCGAACGTCGCGCTGTCCGAGGGCGAGGTCGTCGACGGTGAGATCGAGTGCTGGCTGCACGGCTCGACGTTCTCGCTGGCCACGGGCAAGCCCACCTGCCTGCCCGCCGTCGAATCGGTCCCCGTCTACCCCGTCAAGATCGAAGGCGACGACGTGTACGTCGCCGTCAATGTGGAGCTTTGATACTCATGGCCACTCTGGAAATCCGCGACCTGCACGTGTCCGTCGACGCCGAAGGCGGCCCGAAGGAGATCCTGCGCGGCGTCGACCTGACCGTGAAGCAGGGCGAGACCCACGCGGTCATGGGCCCGAACGGCTCCGGCAAGTCCACCCTCGCCTACTCGATCGCCGGGCACCCGAAGTACCGGGTCATCTCCGGACAGGTACTGCTCGACGGTGAGGACGTGCTGTCCATGACCGTGGACGAGCGCGCCCGCGCCGGGCTCTTCCTGGCGATGCAGTACCCGGTCGAGGTACCGGGCGTGTCGGTGTCGAACTTCCTGCGCACCGCCGCCACCGCGATCCGCGGCGAGGCGCCGAAGCTGCGTACCTGGGTCAAGGAGGTCAACTCGGCGATGGAGCGCCTCCAGGTCGACCCGGCCTTCTCCGAACGCTCCGTCAACGAGGGCTTCTCCGGCGGCGAGAAGAAGCGGCACGAGATCCTGCAACTCGAACTGCTGCGGCCGAAGATCGCGCTGCTCGACGAGACCGACTCCGGCCTGGACGTCGACGCGCTGCGCATCGTCTCCGAGGGCATCAACCGGGTGCGTGAGACCGGCGAGGTCGGCACCCTGCTCATCACGCACTACACGCGCATCCTGCGCTATGTCCGGCCCGACTTCGTGCACGTCTTCGCCGGCGGCCGCATCGTCGAATCCGGCGGCGCCGAACTGGCCGAGCGGCTTGAGGCCGAGGGCTACGAAAACTACACGGGGGTTTCGGGGGTCGTCCCCCGGAATGCACAGCCCGGCGTAAAGGAGGCGGTGTGACGTACGACGTCGACCTTGTCCGCAAGGACTTCCCAATCCTTGAGCGACGGCTGCCGAACGGCAAGCCCCTGGTCTACCTCGACTCCGCGGCCTCCTCGCAGAAGCCGCGCCAGGTCGTCGAGGCGATGACCGAGTACTACGAGCGGCACCACGCGAACGTGCACCGCGGCGTACACACGCTGGCCGAAGAGGCCACGGCGATGTACGAGGGAGCGCGGGACAAGGTCGCCGAGTTCATCAACGCCGACCGGCGCGAGGTGATCTTCACCAAGAACTCCTCCGAGGCGCTGAACCTGGTCTCCAACGTGCTGGCCTGGGCCGGTGACCCGTACGGCATCAGCCGGGGCGACCGGATCGCCATCACGCAGATGGAGCACCACTCCAACCTGGTGCCCTGGCAGCTGACCGCCCGGCGCACCGGTGCCGAACTGGCCTGGCTCGGCCTGACCGACGAGGGCCGGCTTGACCTGTCGAACCTCGACCAGGTCATCGACGAGCGCACCAAGGTCGTGGCCGTGGTGCACGTTTCCAACATCCTCGGCACGCTCAACCCGCTCGAAGTCATCGCCCGCCGCGCCCACGAGGTCGGTGCGGTGCTGGTCGTGGACGCCTCGCAGTCCGCCCCGCACATGCCGCTCGACGTGCGCGAACTCGGCGCCGACTTCGTCGCGTTCACCGGGCACAAGATGCTCGGCCCGACCGGCATCGGCGTGCTGTGGGGCCGTGCGGAGCTGCTGGACGAGTGCCCGCCGTTCCTCGGCGGCGGTGAGATGGTCGCGACCGTGTCGATGGAGTCGACGACCTACGCGCCGATCCCGCACAAGTACGAGGCCGGCACTCCGCCGATCGCCGAGGCGGTCGGGCTCAGCGCGGCGGTGGACTACCTCAACGCGCTCGGCATGGAGAACGTCGCGGCGTACGAGCACGAGCTGATCGAGTACGCGCTGGGCCGGCTCAAGCAGGTCGAGGGCCTGACGATCATCGGGCCGGACACGGCGAAGGACCGCGGCGCGGCGATCTCGTTCACGCTCAGCTCACCCGCACTCGGCGACATCCATCCGCACGATGTCGGCCAGGTTCTCGACGAGCAGGGCATCGCCGTGCGCGTGGGGCAGCATTGCGCGCGGCCGGTATGCGTGCGTTACGGCGTTCCGGCGACGACTCGCGCGTCATTCTCCGTATACACGACGAAGGCCGACGTGGACGCGCTCGTGGAAGGTCTGGAGCACGTCAAGCGTTTCTTCGGAGCGTGATGGTGATGAATCATGCAGCTTGAATCGATGTACCAGGAGATCATCCTGGACCACTACCGCAACCCGCACCACAAGGGGCTGCGCGAGCACTTCGACGCCGAGGTGCACCACGTCAACCCGACCTGTGGCGACGAGGTGACCCTCCGGGTGCACCTGGCCGACGCCGGGCTCGGCGAGAACGCGGTGATCGAGGACGTGTCGTACACGTCTCAGGGCTGTTCGATCTCCCAGGCCTCGGCCTCGGTGCTCACCGACCTGGTGATCGGCAGGAAGGTGGGGGAGGCCATGGCGATCCACGAGGCCTTCCTGGAGCTTATGCAGTCCAAGGGCCAGTCCGCCGGTGACGAGGACGTGCTGGAGGACGCGGTCGCGTTCGCCGGCGTGTCGAAGTACTCGGCGCGGGTCAAGTGCGCCCTGCTGTCCTGGATGGCGCTGAAGGACGCCACCGCGCGGGCCCTGACCGCGCCCGCCCAATGACCGTGAGTACAGGGACAACAGGGGAGTGAGCGAGCCGATGGCCGAAGTAGCACAGCTCGACGAGGTCACCGAGAACCTCAAGGACGTGGTGGACCCGGAGCTCGGGATCAACGTCGTGGACCTCGGGCTGATCTACGGGCTGACCGTGGACGACTCGAACGTGGCGATCATCGACATGACGCTGACCTCGGCGGCCTGCCCGTTGCAGGACGTCATCGAGGACCAGATCCGCACCGCGCTCGACGGCCTGACCGCGGACTTCCGGGTCAACTGGGTGTGGATGCCGCCGTGGGGCCCGGACAAGATCACCGACGACGGCCGCGAGCAACTGCGGGCGCTGGGCTTCAACGTCTGAGCAGGTGGAGCGGTCGTAGTGTGGGTGACGCCGCTGCGGCGGCGGTTGTCGGTGCCGCCGGGTAGCGTCGGAGCATGGTCTACGACTTCCAAGTGGTGATCGACTGCGCCGACCCCGGGCGCCTGGCCCGGTTCTGGGTCCAGGCGCTCGGTTACGCCGAGGAACCGCCGCCGTCCGGCTTCGACTCCTGGGAAGAGGCGCTGACGGCGTGGAAGGTCCCGGAGTCCGACCGGAACATCATGGCGTCCGCCGTCCCGCCCGACTTCGACCCGGAGCACGGCGTCGGTCCCCGGCCCCGGCTGTTGTTCATGCAGGTGCCCGAGGGCAAGGTCGTGAAGAACCGGGTGCATCTCGACATCCGCGCCGGTGGTGACCGGTCCACCCTTCCCGGCGAGCGCTGGGAGAAGGCCAGGGCGCGGGCGGCCGAACTCGAAGCCCTGGGCGCGACCAAACTGCGCGAGATGGACGAGGGTTTCCAAGGCCGGTGGATCGTGATGCAGGATCCTGAGGGCAACGAGTTCTGCGTGACCTGAGCCCGATCAGCGCCGTGGCTGCGGCTGTGGCTCCGTTTCGGCGGCGGACGGGTGATCGTTCACGCCTTTCAGGCAGCCGTGGAGCGCATCACCGGATTCGAACTCCGCGCGTGTCATGCCGTCGTACGTCGTAATCACCGGCGGGCAGCTCGCGGGTCCGGAGCGACACGCAGTGGCTGGATAGGATGGCGGCGTGATCCGCTACACCAAAGGGCACGGCACGGAGAATGACTTCGTGATCATTCCTGACCCGGACGGGGCGCTCCCGATGGAGCCTGCCTGGGTCGCCGCCCTGTGCGATCGGCGTGCCGGGATCGGCGCGGACGGGCTGCTGCGGGTCGTGGCGACGGCCAAGATGCCCGGCTACGAGGACGCGGCGCCGGACGCCGAGTGGTTCATGGACTACCGCAACGGCGACGGTTCGATTGCCGAGATGTGTGGCAACGGCGTGCGCGTTTTCGCCCGGTACCTGGTGGACCAGGGCTTGGCCGAGCCCGGGCGGATCGGCGTGGCCACGCGTGCCGGGGTCAAGGCGGTGGATGTTCCGGTCGGCGGCGGTGACATCACGGTCGACATGGGCGTTCCCGTGTGGCCGCAGGGTACGGCGCGGATTGCTTGGGACGGCCGGTCGGCGGAGTCGGTGCACGTCGACATGGGGAATCCGCACGCGGTCGTGTTCGTCGGGGACGTGGCTGAGGCGGGCAGGCTTGCCGACGCTCCGGTGTGGTCGCCGGAGGGGGTGTATCCGAACGGGGTCAACGTCGAGTTCGTAGCGCCGGTCGGTGCGCAGCACATTGCGATGCGCGTTTTCGAGCGCGGGGTCGGGGAGACCCGTTCGTGTGGCACCGGTGCGTGCGCGGCGATGATCGCTGCCGCGCGACGGGATGGCGCCGTGGCCGGCACGCCGTACGTCGTGGACGTTCCCGGTGGGCGGCTAACGATCGTCGAACGTGCAGACGGCCGGCTGGAGATGACGGGACCGGCGGTACTGGTCGCGGATGGCACGTTACGGGACTGAGTGCGCTTGGCGTTCGGCCGGTGACTGAATAAGAGATCAATGGGCGTTTGAGAAGTAGGGCCGGATCAGGGCGTGGCGCATGGTGCGTGCGATCGCAAGGCGGATGGTCGCGCTCGGACTGGGTGTCCGTGCCTGGCCCGGCAACGCGGCGAGCGTGCGCGCCATGCGCCGCGGTCCCGGCCCCACAGCTCAAACACCTCTAGGAGCCCGATAAAGATCTTGGAAATGCGCCCGGCTCATACCGTTTTGTCCTGATCGATATTTGCTGGCGAACCAGAGCAAACCGGGCCGCCGGAGCAAGATCTAGCAAGATCTTCAGTGCACTCCTAGACGCCGGTCAGTTCGCTCAGTGACGCGACGACGTCCACCAGCGCTCCGTTGCGGATCAGGGTCACGCTCAGCTGGCTTCCTGCGCGCAGGTTCAGCATCAGCTTCTGAAGGTCCTGCGCTGTGAGCACCTTCGTGCCGTTCGCCGAGATCACCACGTCTCCGACCCGGATTCCGGCGCGGGAGGCGGGGGAGTCGGGTACCACCTCGACGACGCGCAGGCCGGTCTCCTGCTCCAGCCGCCGGGCGAGGGCGGGCGGCACCGAGATGGTCGCGCTGCCCAGGCCCAGCCAGGCGCGGCGTACCCGGCCGTGCGTCATCAGCTCGCTGAGGATGTGTCGGGTGGTCGCGTTCATCGGCACCGCCAGGCCGAGGCCGATTCCGGCGACCGCCGTGTTGATGCCGACCACCCGGCTGTGCGTGTCGGCCAACGCACCGCCCGAGTTGCCCGGGTTCAGAGCCGCGTCCGTCTGGATCACGTCGTCGATCACGCGCATTCCGGCGGCGGTGCGAGCCGGTATCGAGCGGCCGAGAGCGCTGACGATCCCGGCGGTCACCGAGCCGGCCAGGCCCAGCGGGTTGCCGACCGCGACCACCAGCTGCCCGACCCGCAGCTGATCCGCGTCGCCGAGCTCCGCCGCGCCGGCCGGCCGCAGGCCGGTGCTGAGCACCGCCAGGTCGGAGAGCCGATCGCGCCCGACGACCTCGAAGACCTGCTCCTGGCCGTCGTGCGTGAACACCGCTCCACCGTTGACACCCTCGACCACGTGCGCGCTGGTGACCAGGAAGCCGTCGAGGGTGAACGCCACCGCGGACCCGGCTCCCTCGCCCCGCCCGGAGCGTACGACGACGCTGAGCACCGACGGCCGCAGCGTGTCGGCTACGGTGATCACCGTCTTGGAGTACGCGTCCAGGGCTTCGTCGCCGGTATCGTCGCGGGCGAAGGGTTTGCGGGCCATCTGCGTGCCTCCCGGCCGAGCGGTTCTCTGGGTCCGTATCGGTGATGTGTCGCTGAGTCGGATAACGCCCGAAGCGCCGGTCTTGCTCCCGAATACGCTGTCAGCCGACGTTTCGTTCATCCGATCATCGGAGCCGTCAGTGCGGCGGGTTAGTCCTGCCCTCGTTCAGTGCCAGGTATCCGCGCGCGATTGCCCAGCCGAGGCACGGTGCGGGGATCGGCCATGAGCCCTCGTGCGCCGCGGCCTCCATCGGGACTCCGGCGGCGTGCAGTCGCCGGATCTCCTGTGCGACCGCGTCGATCGCCGCGCGCTGATCACGTACGAACGTCGCGCTCACCGTGTCGCCGTGTCCTGGGATCACGATGGTGTCCGGGCCGAGTGCGGACAGCGCCCGGTCCAGCGTCGCGGCCCATTCCAGCGGGAACGAGTCGTCGCCGAAGGCGGGCGGCCCGGACCGCTCGACCAGGTCACCGGCGAGTGCGATGGTTGGCTGGGCGCCGGGGTCATCGCCGGTGAGCAGGATCCACAGGTCGCCGTCGGTGTGCCCACGGCCCAGAAAGCGCAGCTCAAGCCGCCGGTCGCCCAGATCGATCGAGGCGTGGTCGCGCACGAGCTCGGTCGGCGCGACGAAGTCGAGCTCCAGCAGGTCCGTGGCCCACCGTGGTTCTTCGGTCCTGAGCTCGTCGGCCAATGCCGCGAGCAGCGGGTTCGCCGGATCGAGCTGCGCCGCCAGCGACTCGTGCCCCCAGATCCGCGCCGGCGGTGTCAACCGCGCAGCGACGAACTCGGCGTTGCCCCAGCAGTGGTCGAAGTGCGCGTGCGTGTTGACGACCCATCGCACCGGCGCCGCCGTCATGTGCCGCAGCTGCTCCTTGATCTCCCGAGCTTCCGCCGGTGAGCAGCGGGTGTCGATCACGGCCACGCCCTCGGAGCCGACCACCGCTGTGACCGTCACATCGCAAGGTTCGAACCGTTTGCGGAAAACGCCTTCGGCGGTCTCGTCCCAGTCGCCGGCCGTCGTCATGAGCGGAAGGTCCGGCGGTAGGCGGACGGCGAGGTGCCCACGGCGCGGGAGAAGTGGTGCCGGAATGTCGCGGCATCGGCGAATCCCACGGCGCAGCCGACCTCCTCGACCGGCGCGTCCGTGGTCTCCAGCAGCGGCCGGGCGGCGGCGACGCGCTGGGCGACCAGCCAGCGCAGCGGCGAGGTGCCGGTCGCGCGGGCGAAATGGCGGATGTAGCTGCGCTGCGACATGTGCGCGACGCGCGCCAGATCGGCGACGGCGATCGGCGCGGCGAGGTGCTCCAGCGCCCAATTGAGCGAGTGGGTGATCCCGCCGCCCTCGCTCTCGCTGCCTGCCGGTAGCGGGCGTACCGCCGCCTCGATGAACTGGGCTTGGCCGCCCTCGCGGTGCGGCGGCAGCACCAGGCGGCGCGCGACCGCGTTCGCGATCGTCGGGCCGTGGTCACGGCGCACCAGGTGCAGGCAGAGATCCAGGCCCGCAGCGCTGCCCGCGCTCGTCAGGATCCTGCCGTCGTCCACGTAAAGCACGTCGGGGTCGACCCGCACGGCCGGGTAACGCTCGGCGAGCAGATCCGCGTACCGCCAGTGCGTGGTCGCCCTGCGGCCTTCCAGCAGACCCGCGGCGGCCAGTGCGAACGCCCCGGAACAGATCGACACGACGCGGGCGCCGCGCTCGTGCGCTTGCCGCAGGGCGCTGACGAGTACGGCAGGCACCTCGCCGCGGACGTCGGGGACCGCCGTGACGACCACCGTGTCCGCCGCCGCGAAGTCGTCGAGGCCGTATTCGGTCGCCATCGTGAAGCCGCCGACCGCGCGCAACGGCCCGGTGGACGCGGCGCAGACCTTCAGCTCGTACCACGGCACACCGAGTTCGGGACGAGGCAGGCCGAACACCTCGACGACGCAGCCGAGCTCGAACGGCGACATGCCGTCGAAAGCGTACGCGGCCACGGTGTGGTGCTCGGTCACGGATCTGGGACGAGGCGGATCGAGCAGCATGGCGTGATCTTAGCGATAGTTGGCGTTCACGCCACTGGGGCGACGGCGGGTTGGCGGTGAAGATGAGTTGGCGGCGTAGAAGCGCCGCAGGTGGCAGCAGGTGAAGGGGGCTGATGGTGATGTCGCAAGTGGCCGGCGGTGTGGAGACGTCCAGTGCGGTGTTGTCGACTCCGGTCGCGGCGAATCGGGACGCCCTCACGTATTTCGCGGCGCGTCTGTCGTTCGAGGCGGACGTCTCCGATGTACACGCGGATCTGGAACTCGGGCTGGTCGGCCGCGCCTTTGCGCTGGTCGACTCGCGCTCGGACGAGTCATGGGAGCAGGGCCGCATCCCCGGCGCCGTGCACCTGCCGACCCGGCAGATCGCCCGGCGCGCCGCGGAGGGGACGCTCGGCTCGCTGCTTCCGGCCGGGATGCCTGTCGTCACGTACTGCTGGGGGCCTGGCTGCAACGGCGCGACGAAAGCAGCCCTCGAACTGGCGAGGCTCGGCTATCCGGTCAAGGAGATGATCGGCGGATTCGAGTACTGGGTCCGCGAGGGCTACGCGTACGAGTCGGCGCGGGGGAGCCGGAATCCGACGACGGACCCGTTGACGGCTCCGGCCGGCGGCGCTGCCTGCGCGTGCTGAGCGAGCCGGAGCCGCCGGGGGATCGGCGGATGATGGATCAGTGTTGGTTGATCGGTGTTAGTCGATCAGGGTCGGTTGATCAGGGTCGGTTGATCAGCGGATCAGGGTCAGTAGAGCTGGGCGAGCAGTAGCGCGACGTCGTCATTCCAGAGGCCGCGCGGCCGGTTGGCGTCGAGCAGGAGGCCCGCCAGCGCCTCCAGGTCGGCGTCCCGGGTGCTGTCTAGGCAGGCCAGCGTGCGGCGCAGTCCCTGGTCGAGATCGTTGTCAATGCTCTCCAGCAGGCCGTCGGTGCACAGCACCAGCCGCGTGCCGGGCTCGTACTGCATGTGCGACACCGGGTAGAGCCCGTCCGACGGGACGCCGAGCGGCACGCCGACGTCGTTCTGCGGCACGTACGCCGGATTCCCGGGCGGGACCACGAGCGGCGGTATGTGGCCGGCCCGGCTCGCGGTGATGGTGCGGGTCTCCGGGTCAACCCGGATGATCAGGCAGGTCGCGAAGACCGGGTATTCGACCTCTTCGTTGATCTCGACGACGAACTCGTGCGCGCGGTGCAGGACCT
>NZ_DASYZI010000294.1:0-3158 GCF_035946395.1 Actinocrinis sp. | reverse complement strand
CGTCTCGGTCCTCATCCCGGTACGGCACGAGCCCGATCCGACGGTCGCCGCCGTGCGCGCGGCGCTGGCGCAACGCGGGGTCGACCACCTGGACATCGTCGTGCTCGACGACGGTTGCCCGCAGGAGACCCGCGCCGCCCTTCGGCGGGAGTTCGGCGACGATCCGCGGGTACGCATCCTGGCCGCCGCGCCGCTGCCCCGGGGCTGGTCGCCACGTGCCCACCGGTCGCACCAACTCGCCGTCGCGGCGCGCGGCAGGGTGCTGATCTTCACCGAACCGAGCGCCCCGCTCGGACCGGACGCCGCAGCCTCGGCCACCGCGCTGCTGCGCAGTGAGCAACTCGATCTCGCGGTCCTCGACACCGGGCGGCCCGCGTCGGCGAACCGGCCGGCCTTCAATGGACAAGGCCTGGGAAATGGGCGGAACTCGGGAAATAAGCCGGGCACCGGCACGGGCACGAGCCCAAGCGCCGGGGCCAGGGCCGGGGCGACGGCGTCAGCAAACACGAACCACACAGCGCCGGGTACACACAACGGCTCATACGCCGACCGGACGCACGGCGTTCGGCTGCCCAACGCCTGGTTCCACGGCGTCGGATTTCACAGCGCCGGATTCCACGGGGTCGGATTCCACGGGGTCGGACTACATGGCGCTGGATTCCACGGTGCCGGGTTCCCTGGCATCGGCTTCCACAGCGGCGGGTTCGGCTATGGCGATGTCCACCCCGGCCGCTTCACCGTCGCCGTCGACGCGGACGCGTACTGGCGGTTCGGCGGTTACCGCGCAGCGGCGGGCGACCCGGATCCACTGGCGTTGTTGCGCGCAGTACGCCGGGCCAGTGGTCGCGTCGCGGTGGCCGACGGACGCAGCATCATCCCCCCGGCGCAGCTCATCACGTCGCTGCCGCCAGCGGATCCGCAGGCCGAGGCAGAGTGGGACAGCCTGCACAGCAGCCGCCTGTCGTTGAGCGAGACCGCGCGGCGGGTGTTCGCCGCACTCGTCGGCGCGCGATCGTAGGCCGTACGTGGGGCGCGCTTAGTTCGTGGTCGTGGTCGTGGTCGACCCGCCGATGTCGGCGATCCGCAGCTGCGTGACGCGCCGCGAGATCCGGAATCCACAGTGAGCGGCGGTAAAGTCGGTGCACTGTGGCACGGATCATCGTCATCGGCGCGGGTATGGCAGGCCTGGCCGCCGCCGCGCGGCTGGCGCGCCGCGACAACCACGTCGTCGTGTGCGAGGCGTCGGCGCAGGTGGGCGGGGCACTCGGCAGCTGGCGGCACGACGATTTCACTTTTGACACCGGTGCACACACACTGACGCTGCCGGCCGTGTACCGCGACCTGTTCATCAAGACCGGCTCGCGCAAGAAGAGCGCCGCCGCCGCGCTCGAAGATCGGGTGGATCTACGGCCGGTCGATCCGGTACGGAGGTATCTGTTTCCCGACGGCACGCGTCTGGACCTCCCGAACGCCTCACGCGGACGGCTGCACGCCGCAGTCGACGAAGCGCTCGGCACCGGAACGGGCGACGCCTGGCTTCGGGTGATCGACCATGGCAGCGCGGTCTGGGACGCGATCCGTCCGGCACTCGTCGAGGCCCCAGGAAGCGACGGCCGTGAACTGGTCCAGCTGCTGCGCACGGCCGATGGCCGACGAGCGATCACACCGCTGCGACGCCTACGTGACCTTGTGGAGCACGGTGGGCTCGCCGACCCACGGCTGCGACTCGTGGTCGACGACTACGCTCGGCAGGCCGGCGCCGACCCTCGGCGCGCGCCCGCCGTCCTCGCGGCACGTCCCTACATCGAGCACGCGTTCGGAACCTGGCGCATCGTCGGCGGTATGCACAGGCTGGCCGAGGCGCTCGGGCAGCGGGTACTGGATCGCGGCGCGGAGCTTCGTCACGGCGCGCGGGTCGTTCGGATCGAGGTGTCACGCTCGGGCGCGGTCAGCGGCGTTCACCTGGACGGCGGTGAACGGCTCGTGGCCGACGTGGTCGTCGCGGCGGTGGACCGTGCGGTCCTGGCGCGGCTTCTCGGCAAGCCACGCCAGCCCGGAAGCTCAATTTCACTGCGGCTCAAGTCGCAGCAGATACAGCAGCAGCAACCGCGTTCGTCGTATTCGCAGTATTCGCAGTATTCGCGGTACTCGGCGGGGGTCACGACTCTGTGCCTGGTCGTCGACGACGCTCCGACGATGCCGCATGAGACCGTCCTGCTCGACGACCGCGGACCGGCGGTACGCATCCATGTCGCCGCTGAGCAGCCGTCGGCGTGGACGGTTCACGTGCCGGGCGACCACGAGCCCGAGGCGGTGCTCGCCCGGCTCGCGGCGCGGGGCTTCGACGTACGCGAGAAAGTACGCGTTCAGCACACGATCACAGTGGCGGACCGTGAGACGGCGACCGGCGTTCCCGGCGGTGCGGCTTACGGCCCGGCGGTTACCGGACTGCGGTCCGCGTTGCTGCGCTCGCCGATCGTGCAGCCGGTGCGAGGACTTTTTCATGTGGGTGCCTCGGCGAGGCCAGGGAGCGGACTGCCGTTCGTGGCGCTGTCCGGATGGCAGGCCGCCGAATTGATTAAGGCAAGTGGCTGATTAAGTCAGATAATCGGATTGGTGTTTAGCTCCGCCCCACCCGGTCTGTCCTGTGGATCGGGTCTGGTCCGGCGGTTGGGATGGAAGGCGTTGCGCGGCTGCCTGGCTGGCCCCCTCCTTCGCACGCTGCCCGGGGCGAGCGAAGCGAACGATATGCAGACCGGGACGATCCGGGCTCGTCATCGAACAATGGCCTTATTCAGTACGGAGAAATGCTCGATACCCCTTGATTGTCCCTTCGCTCATTCAGGTGATGTACGGAGGGTGGGGCCAGGCCAGCGTCACACGGCGACGCAGCCTGAGCGGCGTTACTGCCTTGCGTCACATGTCTTGTGTTACCTGACTTGTGTCACGCAGCGGTGGGGCTCGCCTGAGCGTGGGCCTCGCGCAGGTTCTGATGCACTTCCAGCGTCGCCGTGGACGTGTTGAGCGTGATGAAGTGCAGGCCGGGCACGCCCTCTGCGAGCAGCCGCGCGCCGAGTCCGGTCGCGTGGTCGATGCCGATCCGGCGCACAGCGGCGTTGTCGTCCGCTACGGCGTGGATGCGCTCGGCGAGCTGCTCC
>NZ_DASYZI010000293.1:0-4491 GCF_035946395.1 Actinocrinis sp. | reverse complement strand
TGTCATGTTCAAAATTGAGCATCTCCTTTTTTTGGGGGCTCGCGGATTCGGGCCTGAACCACTGTCGCCCCGATCAATAACTGACAGTAGCCGGCCTTCGGCCCGCAGGATGCGACCTATTCCGGAGCTGTAGTCCGCTGTGGTATGGTCCTCGGCGCGGGCTGCCCGGCCCGCCTGGGAACTGAGGTAATCCGGCCCGGAAAGCGGGACGGGCGGGAGGACGACACGTGCGTATCCGTCTACCGGGGACTGTCCTGGTCGCGTGCGCCGCCATTGCGCTCGCCGTTCCCCTGGCCATGCCGATGAGCACCGCTGTAGCCGCATCGCGGCCGGCGTCACGTGCGTCGGCCCACCCCATGGCCTACGTTCCGCTCCGGGGAGCGAAGGGAACCGGCTTCGACCGGGTCTTCACCAACATGGACTACAACGGCGGCCCGGTGATGCCGTCGAACACCGACTACATGGTGCTCTGGAGCCCGACAGGCGTGTCTGCGTACCAGGCGGGCTATGTCTCAGGTCTCAGGACCTTCTTCAGGGACCTGGCCCACGACAGTGGCGGCCATCAGAACGTGGACTCGGTGTCGGCCCAGTACAACGACCTGACAGGAGCGTTCGCGCGGTACCAGACGACCTTCGGCGGTGCGCTGGTCGACACCGATTCGTATCCCGCAACCGAGTGCCCGGCGGCCGCGCCGGTGACCGCGTGCCTGACCGACGCCCAGATCCAGGCAGAGCTCGAGCACTTCGTCGCCTCCCGTGGCCTGAAGACCGACCTCAGCCACGAGTACTTCCTGCTCACGCCCCCGCATGTGGAGACCTGCTTCAGCAATGACCCGAACGCGACTCCACCGTTCGGCGGCTGCTCAGCGGGTGAGCCCTCCAACCTTGCGTTCTTCTGCGCGTACCACGAGAACAGCAGCCTGTCGCCGTTGCTGATCTATGCCGATGACCCGTTCGACGCCACCAACCCCTTGTGTGAGGACGGGAACAATCCCACCGGCAGCATCGCCGGAGGCGAGATCAACGGCGGGCTCAGCCACGAGCAGAACGAATCGGTCAGCGATCCGCTGCCCAACGACGCCTGGACCAACGGCGCCGGGGCCCTCCAAGGGTCCGAGATCGGCGATCAGTGCGTCGGCATGTTCGGCACCCCGCTGGGGACGCACAACGGCGCCAAGTTCAACCAGGTGATCAATGGCCACTTCTACTGGTTCCAGGAGGAGTGGAGCAATCAGACCCATTCGTGCCTGCAGCGGCTCACGCCGGCTAGGGCACGACCGCACGCAAAGTTCAGGGTCACCGCGGGCTCCGGGCTGACCCTCAACTTCGACGCCCGCGGTTCGAGCGCACCGGGCGGTGTTGCTGAATACGTCTGGCAGTTCAACGACGCCTTCGGCGCGCAGACGATCGAGCAGACGACGCCGACGATCTCGCACACCTTCCCGTCGGCGGGCGCGTACTCCGTTGGCCTGACCATCATGGCCAACGACGGCACGTCCACGGGCAACGGCGGCATCGTGACCACAGGTCAGAGCGGGATCACCCCCGGCTTCAGCTTCGGACCGAAGCACGCGCCGGCAGGACAGCCGGTGAGCTTCTCCGCGCTGGGCACTGTCAGCGCGCAGCCGGTGATGACATATCTGTGGGAATTCGGCGACGGCACCACCGGTTCGGGCCAGTCTCCGACGCACGTGTACCGCCATCCGGGACGGTACACCGTCACGCTGGTGATGTTCAGCGGCGTCGGATCGGCGTTCCCCGGAGCCGGTGCCGGCCCCGTGTCCACGAAGTCACTGACGGTGACCGGGTAGCCAAAGCGGAACCAGGTCGAGCAGGCGGCGAGGGCAGCCGGGGGATAACCGACTGCTGCTCCGCACTCACGCCAGGGCCAAGCCGCGGTGCATGCACACCCGGGGCTACCGGTCGGGCCCGAGCGAGGCTTCCCGCTCGCGGATCGCCCGCAGGCCGGGGGTGAGCTCGGCGTCGTCAAGGACCCTGAACCCGCACCTGACGTAGTAGGGAGCGTTCCACGGCACATGGGCGAACGTGGTCAGCGTCAGTGCGGGAAGACCGTCAGCCGCTGCCAGGCTCGCGGCGTGGTCCAGCAGCTTCTGTGACGCGGGCCGCGCGGATACGCACCAGTTCATTGTCGCCGGCCGGGTCATCGGCGCCCTCCGCGGTGCTACATCTGGTGGGAGAAGGCGGTGATGACCGAGTTGGCCTGGGCCTGGCTGATGGTGTGGTTCTTGACCAGCGGGCCTAGCACCGTGTCAAGCGTGCTCCGCCAGTGGCCACGCACGTAGGTGACGAGTGCGTTGCGGATGGCGATGGCCTGCGCCTTCGTGATCGTGCCGTTGGCGACCAGTGACCCGAGCGGGCCATGGCCGGGCGTCCCGGAGGTGCTGGACGCCACGGCGGCTGTGCTCGCGGCCGCCGCCGGTGCGCCGGCAACGGCCGCGGCGGTCGTGGCTCCCCCGCCCGCCAGGAAGCTGACGGCGGCCAAGCCTGCCAGCAGTTTCTTGTTCATGGTGTCCCCCCTGCGCTTGGCTATCTTCCCGTTCTACCTCTGCTCGCGGGGGCAAGTGAATGCCTGCAACGGGGGGACTTACCGGTGCAAGCCGGGCGCTACGACAGGGAACGGCGCTCCGGTTCGCCGCTCGTTAACCGCCGCCGACGCCGGGAAGGACACATGCATGAGCGGCAGGCAACAACCGGGCACCGCATCTCGCTACCTGCCGATCGCCGACCACGGGCTGATCGGCGACCTGCGCACGGTGGCCCTGGTCGGCACCGACGGCACCATTGACTGGTACTGCTGCCCGTGCTTCGATGCCCCCAGCGTGTTCGCCTCGATCCTCGACGCGGACCGGGGCGGGTCGTTCGAACTGGCCGCCGACGCGCCGGCGAAGACCAGTCAGTTCTACTTCCCCGACACCAACGTGCTCATCACCCGGTTCTTCACCGAGGACGGCGTGGGTGAAGTCCAGGACTTCATGCCGATCATCGGCGAACCCGGCGAGGCCGGCCGGCACCGCCTGATCCGGCGCGTCCTGTGCGTGCGCGGATCGATCCCCTTCCGGGCGCGGGTGGCTCCCCGGTTCGACTACGCCAGGCAGCCGCACACCATCCGGCGGCACGCCGGCCAGATCGTCTTCGAGTCCGCCGGCCTTGCGCTCGCGCTGACCGCCACGGTGCCGGTCGACCACGACGCACAGGACGCGACCACGTCGTTCAAGCTCCTGGAGGGGGAGTCCGCGGTGTTCGCGCTCGACCAGGTCGGCGATGACATCGCGCCGCGCTCCTGCCCGCACGCCGAGGCCGAACAGCAGTTCACCGCCACGGTGGCGTTCTGGCGGCGATGGCTGTCCGCGTCCCGCTACCGTGGCCGGTGGCGGGAGACCGTGCACCGCTCCGCGCTGACCCTCAAGCTGCTCACCTACGCGCCCACCGGAACGATCGTGGCCGCGCCGACGACGAGCCTGCCCGAGCAGATCGGCGGCGAGCGCAACTGGGACTACCGGTACCTGTGGATCCGCGACGCCGCCTTCTGCGTCTACGCGCTGCTGCGGCTGGGCTTCGCCGGGGAGGCCGAGGCCTTCATAGCGTTCCTGGCCAAGCACGTCACCCGGCGCGGGGGCGGCCCCTCGGGCCCGCTGCAGATCATGTACGGCATCGACGGACGTACCGAACTGCCCGAAGCCGAGCTGACCCAGCTGGAGGGCTACCAGGCATCCGCCCCGGTGCGCACCGGAAACGCCGCCGCCGGACAGCTCCAGCTCGACATATACGGGGCACTGATGGACTCGGTCTACCTCTACGACAAGTGGGGGCAGCCCATCTCCAGCGACTACTGGGACGAGCTCTGCGTCCTGGTGGACTGGGTCTGTGATCACTGGGACCAGCCCGACGAGGGGATCTGGGAGACCCGCGGCGGGCGCAAGAACTTCCTGTACTCCCGCGTGATGTGCTGGGTGGCGATCGAACGCGCCATGCGGATGGCGCGGCGCCGCGGCCTGCCCGCCGACCTCGTGCGCTGGGGGCAGGCCCGGGACGCGATCTACCGGAAGATCATGCAACGCGGCTGGTCTGCCACCCGGCGGGCGTTCATCCAGCACTTCGACGGCGACGTTCTTGACGCCTCCGTCCTGATCATGCCCCTGGTCAAGTTCGTCTCCCCGACCGACCCGAAATGGCTTGCCACGCTGGACGCGCTCACCGCGGATCTGGTGTCCGACTCGCTGGTCTACCGCTACGACCCGCAAGCCAGCCCGGACGGCCTTCGCGGCGAGGAGGGCACGTTCTCGATCTGCTCGTTCTGGTACGTCGAGGCGCTCACCCGCGCCGGGCGACTTGACGAGGCACGGCTGGCCTTCGAGAAGATGCTCACCTACGCCAACCACCTGGGCCTGTACGCCGAGCAGATCAGCCGTACCGGCGAGCAACAGGGCAACTTCCCGCAGGCCTTCACCCACCTGGCACTGATCAGCGCCG
>NZ_DASYZI010000292.1:0-6518 GCF_035946395.1 Actinocrinis sp. | reverse complement strand
GATCGCCGTGGCGTCCGGGCGTGCCTGCGCGGTGCGGTGCACGGCGGCGTTGAGCGCGGCGAGTTCCAGGTCGGTGCGCGTCGCGTTGGAGCGTTCGCGCTCTGCCGTCTGCGCGGCGGGCAACAGCGGCGCTTCCCGGCGCGTCCACGCCTCGGGGTGCTCGGCGAGTTCGAGGATGCGGGCGTGGTGATAGTCGGCCAGGTCGGGGATGAGGCCCTCGGGGAAGCGGGCGGCGGCGTAGTCGAAGTTCCACACCAGTTCGCCGGCCTCTTCGTACACCTGATGGTCGAGCCGGACCTGCGGCGTGCTCACCCAGCTGTCCACCAGCCGCGCGGTGGGCAGCGGCAGCAGGAAGTCCGCGCCGTCGACCAGGTCCAGGCCGCTGGTGAACACCACCGGGGCCGGATTGCCGTCCCCTGCGCGCACCCGGCGCAGCTCGCGTGCGACCCAGACTCCTGATACGTCGATGTGCTTGAGCGCCGTGAACACCGCTCGTTGTGCGCTGCGCGCTCGGTCGGCGAATCCGCTCCCGCCCGCGTCGCCACCCGACTCGCACTCGACGAGCACGGTGGTGCTGCAATTGCCCCAGACCTGCGCCAGGCCAGGGTGTTCGGCTGGGCGGTGCGCGGCGAGCACGGCGAGTAGCGCGGGCTCCTGATCGGACCAGCGTTGCAGCGCCTCGACGTACAGCGCGAACAGTGCCGAGCCCGGCGGGATGCCCAGCCGTGCGCCGTGGCTGCGGAAAGCAGCCCACTGTTCTGCGTCCAGTCGACGTTGGATGCGGCGCAGCGCGGCGCCGTCCTTGCCCGCAGTGGTGTTGCGCGCCACGCTCTCGGGCAACGCCGGGGCGAGCGGCAGCCGTTCCAGCCGCTCGTGCCAATGGCCTAGCGACTGAGCGTAGCGCGCGCCTGCGCGCCGGGCGGTGATCGCAGCGACGTAGTCGGCGTAGGACATCACGGGCGGCTCGGGCCGGTAGGCCGGATCCGTGTAGCAGCGTGCGAGTTCACGGAAGAACAACTGAGTGGTCACGCCGTCGAAGGCGATCAGGCGCAGTGCCAGTTGCAAGCGATACCCCGTCGGCATCCGTACGAGGCGCAGAAGGAGGGGACACCCGGCGTCGAGCGGCGGCATGGCCGCGGCGATGCCCGCGCGCAGTTCGCGAATGCGGGCCTCGGCCTGCAATTCGGTCAGCGCGCTGAGATCGGCCTGTGCGAGTTCGGGGCCTGCGTCGTTGAACGGGACGATCCGCTGCGTACCGTCCGACGCGACGGCCAAGCGCAGGTTGTCATGGGTCGTGCGCAGGACTCGCAGGGCGGCTTCGAGCCGCGCCGGGTCGGCGTCGTCGAGGGCGTATTCGTGGTAGAAGACGGCGGGTGCCCGGTCCTCGAACAGTTCCTGCTCCCCCACCAGGTACGCCTGCTGGAGGTCGGTGAGTGGAAAAGGATCGGTGCCGGGGACGGCACCGGAGGTGGCGCCTACGGCCGCGTGCGTGGGGGCGGTCGCCGCGGCGTCGGCGGCCAGCAGCGCGAGCAGCTCGTCGCGCTTTTCCCGCAGCCGTGCGCGCAGATCGTCGTCGAGCGCTCCCGGCGGCGCCGAGTAGCGCAGCTTCCCGTCCTGCGCGTACAGCACCACGCCGAGGTCGTCGAGTCGGCTCAGCAGTTCCTGAACGCTCGGCATCACGGCTCCCGGGCGCGCAGCGCGACCGCGCCGAGGTGGGCGATGCCGGAGCCGAGCAGCACGAAGCCGTCGCCGGGCTTCGGCTCGGCGCTGCGCAGGTGGTCGGCGAGGTTGATCAGCGGGTCGGAGCCGAGGCAGTGGCCGATGCGCCCGATGCCGTCGAAGTGGATCTGCTGCTCGCTGAAGCCCACGTCGGGCAGGTACATGCGCAGCACCCGCCGGGAGAAGTTGCTGGGGAACAGCCGTGCCGCCGTTTCCGGCGGCCGGTCGTCGGCCTTGGCGAGGCGGGCGAACAGCTCGCGGTGCGCGTGGATGCGCGCGATCAGCTGCCCCTGCGTCGTCGTGGTCGAACGCGCGAGCTCGGGACTGCGGTGCTGCGCCGCGGCGGTGATCCGCAGCGGGCCGCGCGCCGAGACCAGGGCCGTCGCCGCCGCGTCGCTGCCCACGGCCGCGCCCCCGGCCAGGATCCGGCTCGCCGGGCTGACCACGTCCACCAGGTCGACGCTGACCACCAGAACGTGCCGGAAGGTTCCGTCGCGCACCAGCGAGGCGGCGAGCATCAACGCGGCCATCGCGGTGGCACAGTCGAGCAAGCCCATGTTGAACATGCACGCCGACGGCGTGCCCAGCTCGGCGGCGAACTCGGCGACGTCCCGCTTGCCCAGCGGACAGTCGCTCGCCACGACCACCGCGTCCACGTCGGACGGGTCGAGCCCGGCCAGCGAGAGCGTGCGCTGCGCGGCGGGCAGCGCAAGCTGGAGCGCGGAGGAGTCCGTGTGCCGATACACCGCGAAGCCCGCGTCCGGACTGAGCAGCGCGGCGGCCAGGTCAGGGTCCTGTGCGAATTCGTCGAGCTGCTCGGCAGGGCTCTCATACTCGCCCAGCTCGTACGCGACCGCCCCGAGCGCCGCCTCGCCGCTCACCGCCCGCCTCCCGGCGTGGCGACGGCGGTCGCGAGCGCGACGAAACGGTCCGCGAAGCGCTGAATCGTGTCCTGTTCGAACAGCGCGGTGTCGTACTCGATCCACGCGTGCGCGCCGTCGGGCTCGTCATATACCGCGACGGTGAGGTCGTATCGCGCCGTGCCCTTGTCAACGTCCGACGGGACGACCTGCGCGGCGCCGAGGGCGCGTGAGGAACGGCTGAGGTTCTCGAACACGAAGACGACATCAAACATCGGATGCGCCCCCTCGACGCCGCGTCCCTTGTCGGCGGCGAGCAGTTCGATCGGGTACGCCGCGTGCCGTTGCGCCTCCAGTAGCGCCGCGCGGCACGCGCGCAGCCGCTCGGCAGGCGCGGCGTCACCCTCGACCCGCCAACGCACCGGCAGCACGTTGAGCAGGTACCCGACGAGCCGGTCGGTCCCGGCCGCGGTGCGGTTCGCCTGGAAGGTGCCGAAGACGACGTCCGGCCCGCCGGACAGTTCCGCGAGCCCATCGCCGAGGACCGTGCACCACGCCTGGAACGGCGTGGCGGACTGTGTGCGCGCGAAAGCGGTCAGGGACGGCGCGACGTTCTCGGGCAGCGCGAAGGCGTGGCGTCGTCCACGGCCGGTGCGTCCCTGCGGGCGCGGCTGGTCGGTGCGCAGCGGCGGCGCCGGATCAGCGAGCAGTTCGCTCCAGTACGCCTCGGCGCGTCGACCGGCGTGGCTGGCGGCCCACCGTCGCTGCCAGTCCTCGAAGTCGGCCGGGCGCAGTGCGTCGGCGGCGCGGGACGGTGCCGTGCCGGATTCGTAGGCCTCTGCGATACCGTCCAGCAGCACTTCGAACGACCATGCGTCGAAGACCAGATTGTGCACCGCGAGCAGCAGCCAGTGTTGCTCGTCCCGGCCCGCCACCACGGCGCGCAGCAGTGGACCATGTTCGAGGTCGAATGGTTCCCAGGCCAGGTCCGCGGCGAGGCGGTGCGCCTCCGCGTCCGAGAGCACATCGGCGTCGGCGTGCAGGCGTACGTCAGGGTCCACCGACTCGCGCACGCACTGCGTCACTTCTCCGTCCGCTGATGTGAACGTGGTACGCAAGGCCTCGTGCACGCGGCAGGTGTCGATCAACGCTTGGCGCAGCCGTTGCGCGTCGATCGGGCCGTCGATCCGCATCGCCTGGCACACGATGTCCACCGGCGTGTCAGCGACCTGAATCTGGGTGTCCCAGATGCGCCGCTGCGCCGGGGTGAGCGGAAACGGTTCGTCCGGGTGCGCGGAGCGTTGCGGCACCGGTTCCGCCGCGGCGGCGCGTAGCTGCCGTTCGAGCAGCGTGCGCTGGTCGGGCGAGAGCCGGGAGATCCTGGTGGCCACGGCGGCCAGGTCCGTCACGGTCATCCCTCCTCCTCGTCGTCGAAGCGCCGCCGCAGCGTCGCCAGGTGGGTCAGGCTGTCCACGACGAGCGGCTCGTCGACGCCGAAGTCGATCAGGCAGGCGATCTCGTCGACGCCGAGCCCGGCGAAGCGCTCGACCACGTGCGCGCACGAGTCGGGCGTGCCGAGCAGGGCGCCCTTGTTGAAGTACTTGTCGAAGGCGAACGCGATCAGCGCGTCCTGGTCACCGCCGGACATGTCACGCACGCCCATGCCCGGCGCCAGGTTGCGCTTCTGCGAGTCGATCACGGTGAAGAAGGAGCGCAGGTAGGCGGTGAACGGCCCGCGCACGGTCTCGCGCACCTCGTCCAGGTCGGTGCCGAGGAAGGTGTGCAGCATCAGGGTGACCGTGTGGTCCTCCGGATCGTGGCCGTGCTCGACCAGGGTCTTGCGATACAGGTCGAGCTTCTCGCCGAGTTCCTCGGTGGTCATGTCGATCAGCGCGGTGAGCACGTTGCAGCCGAGCCGCCCGGCGGTGACGAAGGTGTCCGTGCTCTTCGTGCAGGCCAGCCACAGCGGCAGGGTCGGCTGCACCGGCTGCGGGTGCAGTTCGACCTCGACGTTGTTGCCGAGCCCGTCGCGCACGCTGACCGGCTCGCCCTCCCACAGTGCCCTGACGGTCTCGACCGCGCTCCACGTCAGGCTCCTGCGGTCCTCCCAGTTCTCCGGGCGGAACGCGAAGTCGACCGGGCTGAACCCGGTGGCCAGCGCGATTCCGACGCGCCCCCTGGACAGGTTGTCCACCATCGCCCACTCTTCGGCGATGCGCAGCGGGCTGTGCAGCGGCGCGACCACGCTGCCGGCGCGGATGCCCAGCCGGCGGGTCGTCATCGCCAGCGCCGCGCCGAGCACCGAGGGGTTGGCGTACAGGCCGCCGAAGCGGTGGAAGTGCCGTTCCGGCGTCCAGATCGCGGTGAACCCGTTCTCGTCCGCGAACCGGGCGGCGTCCAGCACGAAGCGGTACTTCTGCCGCTCGTCGCCGGAGAAGAAGATGAGGCTGAACTTCACACGCGCTCCTTCTCGGTCGGTGCCGGCGCTGTCGTCGGTGCCGGGGTCGTCAGCGCCCTCGGTGTCGCCGGTGTCACTGCCTGCTCCGCGAGCGCGGCCGCGACTTCGGCGGGGTCCATCGCCTCGACTCGCGCCAGCAGGTTCTCCAGTTCCGCGGCGAAGTACGGCTCGGCGAACTCCGCTTCGATCAGCGCCAGCAACGCGGCCTCCGGTGAGCCGGACGCGCCGGACGTCCGGTCGGCGGCGTGCCGGGCCTCGATCAACGCGGTCAGTGCACGCGCGGTCGGCTCGTTGAGCACGTCCGCGAGCGGCACTTCGACCTTCAGGTGCGCACGCACGTCGGAGAGCAGCTGCACGATCATCAGCGAGTCGCCGCCGTGGTCGAAGATGTCCGCGCCCGCGTCCAGTTCCGGTTCGCCGAGCGCGTCGGCCACCATCCGCCGCACCTGCTCCAGCAGCCCGCCGTCACTCGCGTCGCCGACCACGCGGCCAGTTTCGGACAGCGCGCCGGCTTGGTCCCGCGCCACGCGCACCCAGCGGTCGAGCCGCTGGTTCAGATCCCAGGTGGAGACGGAGACCTGGGAGACGTCGCGCAGGCCGAGGATGCGCCGGATCGCCTCAAGCCCCTCGTCGGGCTGGATCGCCTTGTCGTCCATGACCCGGCCGATCGCGGACAGTGCGCGCTTCTCGTCCTGGTGGTGCTGCCACACGTCCCAGTCCGCTGCGATCCACACCGCGCGCTCACGCCCGCGGTTGGCACGCGCGGCGGCGGCGTCCATGAAGTGGTTCGCAGCTCCGTAGGCGCACAGCCGCAGGCCGCCGAGCACCGAGGCGAGCGAGGACATCAGCAGGCAGAAATCGAGGTCCCGGTCGGCGAGTACGCGTTCGAGCACGATCTGGCCGTGCGCCTTCGGGGTGAAGTGCCAGGCGCATTGTTCGAGCGTTGACGCGGTCACCGTGCGGTCGTACTGCTCGTTGGGCAGGCCCGCGGCGTGCACGACGCCGTGCAGCGCGCCGAAGCGCTCGTCCACGCGGGCCAGCGCCTCGCGGATCGCGCCCTCGTCGGCGACGTCGGCGGCCAGCACCAGCACTTCGGCGCCGAGCTCTTCGAGCCGCCGCAGCCGGGTGATCCGCTGCGCGGTCTCGTCGCCGGCATCAGGGTGCTGTTCGAGCCAGTCGTCCCACTCCTCGCGCGGCGGCAGCGGATCGCGCACCAGCAGCGCGAGCCGCGCGCCGTAGTCGCGCGCGAGCATGCCGCCGATGGTCGTGCCGATCTCGCCGAGCCCGCCGGTGATCAGGTAGACGCCGCCCTGGCGCAGCCGCGACGCCGCGGCGTGCGCCTCGCGCAGCGGCAACCGCTCCATGCCGGCGACCCAGCGGGTGCGCCCGCGCAGCGCCACCGCGACCTCGCCGACGTGCGGCGCGGCCAGTTCGTCGGCGAGCAGCGTCAGAACCCTGTCGTCCGGGTCGGCCGGGATGTC
>NZ_DASYZI010000291.1:0-15552 GCF_035946395.1 Actinocrinis sp. | reverse complement strand
GCCCGCGGCGGACGCCGGCGAGCCCGGCCAGCCGGGCGTGGCCGCCGTGGCCGGGAGCGTCGTGATCCAGGCGGGCAGGCCGGCCGGCGAGGAGGGCGAGGACGAGGCGTTCGTCTACGGCGACGACGACGAGGACCTGCCCGCGGCGCAGGTAGCGGTGGCCGGGGCGACGTCGGACCCGGTGAAGGACTACCTCAAGCAGATCGGCAAGGTCCCGCTGCTCAACGCCGAGCAGGAGGTCGAGCTGGCCAAGCGGATCGAGGCCGGCCGGTTCGCCGAGGAGAAGCTGAACTCCGGCGAGAAGATGGACCCCCGGTTCAAGCACGAGCTGGAGATCCTCGCCGAGGACGGCCGCCGTGCCAAGAACCACCTGCTTGAGGCGAACCTGCGCCTGGTGGTCTCGCTGGCCAAGCGGTACACCGGCCGCGGCATGCTGTTCCTCGACCTGATCCAGGAGGGCAACCTCGGCCTGATCCGCGCGGTGGAGAAGTTCGACTACACCAAGGGCTACAAGTTCTCCACGTACGCCACCTGGTGGATCCGCCAGGCGATCACCCGGGCGATGGCCGACCAGGCGCGCACCATCCGCATCCCGGTGCACATGGTCGAGGTCATCAACAAGCTGGCCCGCGTGCAGCGGCAGATGCTCCAGGACCTCGGCCGCGAGCCGACCCCGGAGGAACTGGCCAAGGAACTGGACATGACCCCGGAGAAGGTCATCGAGGTCCAGAAGTACGGCCGCGAGCCGATCTCGCTGCACACCCCGCTCGGCGAGGACGGCGACAGCGAGTTCGGCGACCTGATCGAGGACTCCGAGGCGGTCGTGCCGGCCGACGCGGTCTCCTTCACCCTGCTCCAGGAGCAGCTGCACTCGGTGCTCGACACGCTCTCCGAGCGCGAGGCCGGCGTCGTCTCTATGCGGTTCGGCCTGACCGACGGGCAGCCGAAGACGCTGGACGAGATCGGCAAGGTGTACGGGGTCACCCGCGAGCGGATCCGGCAGATCGAGTCGAAGACCATGTCGAAGCTGCGGCACCCGTCGCGCTCGCAGGTCCTGCGCGACTACCTGGACTAATTCCGCAGGCGAGCCGTACGGGGGCGTGGCCTGCGCGTGCGTACACGAAAGGGCCGCGCCCTTGCTGGGCACGGCCCTTTCGTTGGCTCTTGAGTAAGTGCGGAACCGGGGTTAACGCGCAGCTCAGCGCGCGTCGGACGCCGTGGCGGCCGTGGTCTCGGCGAGCTTGGCCGTCTCGTCGTGGATCTCGGCGGCGATCGAGCGGAGGCTTTCCTCGTACTTCTTGCCGTGGTGGGCGCAGAACAGCAACTCGCCCCCAGAGGCGAGGATGACGCGGAGGTAGGCCTGCGCGCCGCAGCGGTCGCAACGGTCGAGCGCGTTGAGCGCCTCGGCGGGGAGGAGGTCTGGTGTCAGGACAGCGGTCACGTCGCCCCTTCTTTCTGCGTCGACTGTGCCCGTGGCCGGGCGATCCTGCGTGGATCACCTGGCCCGGTGCGCCGGTCCGGGCGTCCGGTGGGCGGTGCGCTCGGCGCCGCCTACCCGGATCAACATCAAACCATTTGCGGATAGTCCCTACGCCAGCGTTCTGAGCCAATTCTCGTCTAGTTCGCTCAGGGCGTACGCTCCGATGCCCGAAACATCCCGGATTTTCGGCGTTCCGTATCCAGGCGGATACGCATCGTGAGACTCGTCGACGCCCTTGCCGACATTTAGTCGACATCTTTGGGTAAGTGGCGACGGGCCTTGAGTGTCCGACCGAACCGCTACTCTGGCAGCGCCACCACCTTGACGAGGAGCTGAATCACCGTGACCGCGAGCCTCACCGCCCCGGCGAGCACCCCGCGCGGCGACAAGAAGAGCGCGGAGTACACGGCGCGCCACCTGTTGGTGCTCGAAGGCCTCGAAGCGGTGCGTAAGCGCCCCGGCATGTACATCGGGTCCACCGACAGCCGCGGCCTGATGCACTGCGTGTGGGAGATCATCGACAACTCGGTGGACGAGGCGCTGGCCGGCCACGGCTCCCGGATCGAGGTGATCCTGCACTCGGACGGCTCGGTGGCGGTACACGACCAGGGCCGTGGCATCCCGGTCGACGTGGAGCCGAAGACAGGCCTGTCCGGCGTCGAGGTCGTGATGACCAAGCTGCACGCCGGCGGCAAGTTCGGCGGCGGCTCCTACGCGGCCTCCGGCGGCCTGCACGGCGTCGGCGCGTCCGTGGTGAACGCACTCTCCTCGCGGCTCGACGTGGAGGTGGACCGGGACGGCGCCACGCACTCGATCTCGTTCCGGCGCGGCGTGCCCGGCGTCTTCGACGGCGACGGACCCAGCGAGGCGTTCACCGCGCAGAACGGCCTGACCAAGGGCCGCCGCTCGGCCAAGAAGGCCGGGGTGACCGGCACCCGCACCCGGTTCTGGCCGGACCGGCAGATCTTCCTCAAGGACGCCGAGATCTCGCTTGAGGAGCTGTACGGCCGGGCCCGGCAGACGGCGTTCCTGGTGCCCGGACTCGCGCTCGTCGTGCGTGACGAGCGTTCGCCGAACGGCTCGGAGCCGTCGCAGGAGACCTTTCACTTCGCCGGCGGGATCTCGGAGTACTGCGAGTACCTGGCCGCGGACCGGCCGATCAGCGACACGCTGCGGCTGACCGGCTCGGGCACCTTCACCGAGACCGTGCCGGTGCTCGACGACGCCGGGCACATGTCGCCCAAGGACGTCGAGCGCCGCCTGGACGTCGACGTCGCCCTGCGCTGGGGCACCGAGTACGACACGACGGTGCGGTCGTTCGTCAACATCATCGTCACGCCCAAGGGCGGCACGCATCTCACCGGCTTCGAGCGCGCGCTGGTCAAGACGGTCAACGAGCAGCTGCGCGCGGTCAAGCTGCTGAAGGTCAACGACGACCCGGTGGTCAAGGACGACATCCTGGAGGGCCTGACCGCGGTGGTCACCGTCCGGCTGGCCGAGCCGCAGTTCGAGGGCCAGACCAAGGAGGTGCTCGGCACCCCGGCGGCCGCAAGGATCGTGGCCGCGGTGGTCTCCGAGCGGCTGCACGCCTTTCTGACCAGCAGCCACCGCAACACCAAGCCACAGGCCCGCGCGGTGCTGGAGAAGATCGCCGCGGCGGCGAAGACCCGGATCGCCGCGCGCATGCACAAGGAGACCCAGCGCCGCAAGAACGCGCTGGAGACCTCGGCGCTGCCGGCGAAGCTGGCCGACTGCCGCACCGACGACGTGGACCGCTCCGAGCTGTTCGTGGTCGAGGGGGACTCGGCGCTCGGCACCGCGAAGCTGGCCCGCTCCTCGGAGTTCCAGGCGCTGCTGCCGATCCGCGGCAAGATCCTCAACGTGCAGAAGTCCTCGGTCGCCGACATGCTCAAGAACGCCGAGTGCGCGGCGATCATCCAGGTGGTCGGCGCGGGCACCGGGCGCTCCTTCGACCTGGACGCGGCCCGCTACGGCAAGGTCATCATGATGGCCGACGCGGACGTGGACGGCTCGCACATCCGCACCCTGCTGCTCACGCTGTTCTACCGCTACATGCGACCGCTGGTGGAGGCCGGCCGGGTCTACGCCGCCGTGCCGCCGCTGCACCGCATCGAGGTCATCGGGCACGGCAAGGCGAAGAACGAGTACCTGTACACGTACTCGGACGCCGAGCTCAAGCGCACCCTGGCGGACCTACAGCGGCGCGGCAAGCGGATCAAGGACCCGGTGCAGCGGTACAAGGGCCTCGGCGAGATGGACGCCGACCAGCTGGCCGAGACCACGATGGACCCGCGCCGCCGGATCCTGCGCCGCATCTCGCTCTCCGACGCCGAGGCCGCGGAGAAGATGTTCGAACTGCTGATGGGGACGGACGTGGCCCCGCGCCGCGAGTACATCGTCAACTCGGCCGCGCTGCTCGACCGCTCGCGGATCGACGCGTAGCGGGCAGTAGCCGGGGATACGCGTAGCCCGGAGAAACACCAGAACGAAAAGGTCGCGCGTTCACCCGTCCATGCGTCCATGTGCCCATGTTCGGTCGTCTGCGCGTTACTGCGCCTTCTCCAGAGCGGTGACGTGCAAGTGTGCGGGGTTGCCGAAGGTCTTGCCGCAGGATTCGGGCCGAGCCTCCACCACGTTCGACTCCTCGACGAACGCCCGGTACCGGATCTCGTCGCTGACGAGATCGACGCTCCAGCGTTCGCCGTCGAGCCGCTGCTCGCCGACGACCCGGACCGCGTCCGCGCCGAACTCCTGGAGTTCGGTACGCAATGCGAGGTCAGCGGCCTGCCCGGCGCGTGACCACGTGCTGCGGCCACGCGCCTGCGCGGTGACGACCTGCCCCCGCGAGGCCGCGCCGACTGCGGTCATCGCGGTGGCGGCGTCGATGCGTCCGTACACGTAACCGGTCGGCAGTACCAGGGCGGTCGGTGCGAACCGATGCCCGCCGAGGTGGTCCGCCTCCCAGACGTCGGCCGCGCCGAGCGAACCCGGCTCGGCCAGATCCAGGGCGAGCGACCGGCCGAGCAGCGCGCAGCAGCGGTCACGTTTTCCGTTGGTGCACACCAGGATCAGCGGATCGGGGCGCGGCGTGCCCGTCTCCAGCCGACCGGAGCCGAGCGCGGCGAGATCCAGGTCCAGCAGGTCGCGCGGATCCGGCACCGTGAACGAGCGCACGGCCGCGAAGCCCGGCCGCGTGTCGCAGATCAGCACCGTGCGCGGCGCGTCGCAGCTGGTCAGCGCGTGGTGCCCGACCCGGCGGATCAGTGCGATCCGCACTCCGGTGCCCTCGGCCCGGCGGCTCAGCTCCGCGCCGAGGCCGCGGTCCAGGTGGGACTCGGTCAGCGCGCGTGCGCCCCACGGTCCGGGCTGCTCGATCGCCAGCCAGGCCACCGCCGAAGGCGCGGTTCCGGCCAATGGCTCGCCGAGCCGGGCGGAGTAGGCCGAACAGGTCGTCGGCGCCGTGTGCACGGCGGGGCGGCTTGGCATGGCCGTAATGCTATCGAGGGGCGTCGAGCGGTACCGAAGGCCGTTCGCGCAGGTCGCCATGCACTGGTGGCAGCCGTGCACTGGTGTAAGGACGCGGTGCGGCGGATGATGGCGGCAGGGGGGACCGCCGGGAAGTTTCACGGCAGGAGGAACGCAGCGATGACCGCGATGGACTCCCACGACACACAAGACGCCTCCGCTCCGCCCGACCCATCGGAGTCGGCGGTACACGGCCCGGATCCGGTCCACCCCGGTGTGCGTAACCCACCGCGCGTGCATACCGACGTCCACTCGCACCCGATGATCGAACACGGGCACGAACAGGATGCGCCCCCGCAGGCTTCAGACCTCGGTGCCCCGGCCGTGCTTGAGCACCGGATCGTCGCTGTGGAAGTCGGCTCGGCTGCCGGGCCGGTCGCGATACACCGCTGGACCGGCGATCAAGTGCGCACGCAGCTCCTGACGCCGACTCAGGCGCAGGTGTGGGCCCGTGCCGGTCGACTGACCCTGGCCACCTCCGCAGGAGACGAGCTGGCGCTCACCATGCTGGCCCCGGACGAGGCCGCGACCGCGACGCTCGGGGCGCACTGGCCGCTCGGTGAACCGGACAGCCGGACGATGCGGATCGCCTCCGCAGCGGCACACGACGTCGGTGACCTGCTCACCTTCCCCGCATGGCTGGCCCGAACGGCGCACCGCAGCGGCGAGCGCAACCGCGAACTCGCCCGAATGGTGCACCAGATCCGCGAAGCGAGCCCGTCGACTGTCGTGTACTACGGCCAGACCTTCGGTCACCTGCACGCCCGGCCGGACCAGCATCACCCGTACGACCACAAGGGCTTGGTAGGCCGCGAAGGCTACCCTGACGAGCTTTAAGCGGTGACGGTCACACTCCGTGCACGCAGCGCTCGGGCCAGGTCGTCCCGCGCCTCTACCACCAGCCGTCGCAACGCCGGGGCGTGCGCCTCCTCGGCGAGCCAGCGGTCAGTGCGGTCGAGCGTGTCCGGCTCCACGACGCGCCCCGGAAACGCGAGGCTCGCAATCCGCCTGGCGTTCTCGATGGTCCGTTGCGCCCAGATCCGGTCCAGGACGTCGAAGTAGGGCTCGACGAACGGCCGCAGCAGCTCGGGCCCGTCCGCCGTGCTCAGCCCGGCCAGCAGTTCACGCAGCAGATCGGTCGGCTGGTCCCCGGACTCCACGGCGAGCTGCCACGCCTCGTGCTTCGCCTCGGCGATCGGCCGTGCGGCCAGGCAGCCGGCCAGCTTGCGGCGGCCTACCGCAGTCGCGTCACGCTCCAGTGCCGCCTCCAGCGCGGCGCGGTCGGCCCGGCCGCCCCGGGCCAGCGCGTGCAGGAACGTCCAGCGCAGATCCGCGTCCACGGTCAGGCCGTCGATCGGCTGCGAGTCGGTCAGCAAGCCTTCCAGCAGCGCGTAATCCTGTTCACCGCGCGCGGTCGAGGCAAGCGCTCGCGCCCAGACCAGCTGATGGTCCGACCCGGGCTCGGCCGCTGCCAGCTCGCGCCGCGCCATGGCCGCTGCCCGCTCGGCGCCGATCTGCACCGCCTCCGGCGCGAGGTAGAGATCGAGCACCGTCGTGGTCTGCTGCATCAGGTTCTGCACGACGCCGACCTGCGATTCGACCGCCGCGTGCCGGTCCACGAACTCGATGAACTCCAGCCCGGACAGCTCCGCGTCGCGGGTCATGTTCCACAGCGCGGACCAAACCAGCGTGCGCGCCATCGGGTCTCCGAACGCCGACAGCCTGTCGCGCACGAAGTCCAGCTGCGGCCTGGTGAAGCGGATCTTCGCGTACGTCAGGTCACCGTCATTGAGCAGCGTGAACTCGTCTTGCGTGGAATCGAACGCGAGCGGTGTCCGCGCCTCGGTCACGTCCAACTCACGCCGCGCAGTGCGCACCACCTCGTCACCAACCCTGTCCGCGCCCCCGCTCTCGCGCGCCGCGTAACTTGCGACAGCGATCCGGTGCGGCCTGGCCTCCAGGTATCCCGGCGCTGCGAACTGCACGATCGCCCCGCCCTCGATAATCATGGTATTGAGTTGTGCGGTTTCCAGCCAGGCCTGTGACCAGCCCTCCATGTCCCGGCCCGAAGCCTCGGCCAGCACCGCCAAGAGGTCCGCCAGCGTCGTATTGCCATACGCATGGCGCTTGAAGTACCGCCTCGCGCCCTCCAGGAACGCGTCCTCGCCGACGTATGCGACCAACTGCTTCAGCACCGCTGCGCCCTTGGCGTACGTGATCCCGTCGAAGTTCAGCGTCGCGTCTTCGAGATCGTTGATGACGGCCACGATCGGATGCGTCGTCGGGAGCTGGTCCTGCCGGTATGCCCAGGCCTTGCGGCGATTGGCGAACGTCACCCACGCGTTCTGCCAGCGCGTCGCGCGAACCTGCGCGTAGGAGCCCATGAACTCGGCGAAGGACTCCTTGAGCCACAGGTCGTCCCACCAGCGCATGGTCACCAGGTCGCCGGACCACATGTGCGCCATCTCGTGCAGGATCGTGCACGCGCGTGCCTCGTGCGCGGCGTCGGTGACCTTCGACTGGAAGACGTAGTCCTCGGTGAAGGTCACACAGCCCGGGTTCTCCATCGCCCCGAGGTTGTATTCGGGCACGAACGCTTGGTCGTACTTACCGAACGGGTACGGGAAGTCGAAGATCTCGTGGAAGAAGTCAAGCCCCTGCTTCGTGACCAGGAAGATCTCGTCGGCGTCGAACGACTTGGCCAGCGATGCCCGGCACAGCGCGGCCAGCGGGACATCGAGCGTCGAGCCGTCCGGCAGCTTGCGCGTGTAGTGGTCGCGCGCGACGTGGTACGGCCCAGCGACCACGGCCGTGATGTACGTCGAGATCCGTTGCGTCGGCGCGAAGATCCATCGAGCCGCTCCATCCACCACCGGCCGCCGCGTCAGAGCGGCCCCGTTGCTCGACATGTGCCACCCGGCGGGCGCCATGATGTCGAACACGAACGAAGCCTTCAGATCCGGCTGCTCGAAGTTCGCGTACAGCCGACGCGCGTCCGCGGGCTCGAACTGCGTATACAGGTACACCTGTCCGTCCGCCGGGTCGACGAAGCGGTGCAGCCCCTCGCCGCTGCGGCTGTACGCGCACGAGGCCACCACGGTGACTTCGTTCTGCGCGGCCAGCCCGGTCAGCTCGATCCGCGAGTCCCGGAACACTGAATCCGGATCAAGCGACCGGCCGTTGAGTGTCACTGACTCCACCTGCGGCGCGATCAGATCCAGGAAGGTCGAGGCGTCGGGCCCCGGCTCGGCGTGCGTGAACCGGATGGTGCTGGCGGACCGGAACGTCTCGGCGCCCTCGGCCTTCGCACCGCTCAGGTCCAGCTCGATACGGTACGTGTCCACCGTGATCAGCCGGGCACGCTCCCGTGCCTCGTCCCGTGTCAGGTTCCTGCCCGCCATGCTGCCGCTCCGCTCTCTGCACGCCTTGATCGGCCATCATGCCAGGACCGGCTGTTTCACGGGCTCGCGACTGGCGCGCGGGCCGTCCGGAGGTACGGCGCCGCGTGGTCACGGCAGAGGTAGAGCGCCAACCCCTCCGGCGTGTCGATCCGACTCAGCCCGCCCCACACCCGTTTCGGGTCCAGTCCCGTGAGTATGGCCTCCAGCTTGCGGAAGTCGCCTTCCAACGAGGCAGACGCGATCGGGTGCGCATTCTCCGCGAGGTCAAGGTCATCCCGCACGTAGGATGCGGACGTGGGCAACTGGCCGACAAGCGCCTCCATGGTGTCCACCTCGGACTTGGTGCGTTCGCTGATCGTGCTGACCGCCATGCCGAGCACTGGGCTGACCAGCGGTGCGACGTGCTTCAGGACGGTGATGAGCCTGTGCAGATACGGCCCGTACTGTCGCAGCCACTTAGGCGAGTCTTTGAGCTGGTAGCAGCCCTCGTTTTCCGGTAGCGGATGCCAAGCGCCCGGCTCCTCGCAGTACAGCCGCAACTCGTGCAGGCTGCCTTCGATCTTCGAGTTCTTGATGGGCACGACCGTGAACACGCTCGGACACCGGGCCTCAAGGCTGAGCTGAATCTGGTGCTGCACCTTGAGGAAGGTGCGTTGCATGTCGCCACTGATCTCGGTCAGGCGGTCGGCGAGCGCATGGTTCTGCTCGGTCATTGCGCGGGCAAGCCGTTCGATGTTCCCGCGCAGTTCGGCGTTCTCTGACGGTGCGAGACCGAGGAGCATGAGCGGGACGTTCACGTCGTCGCCCGACTTGTGGCACTCGATTTCCTGCCGAGGCGGCTTGCGATTCAGGCGACGCACGAGGTCGTCGTAGTCGAACAGTTCCTCGCACGCTGCTGCCCTGCCGCTCTGGCAGGGGCAGGGAACCAGTCGCTTGATGCTGAGGCCCGGGTAGCGATCAAGCGTCAGCGTGAGTCCGTCGTCCAGTACGGCGAAGAACGCGGCGGGGGAGGGTCCGCGCACGGTCAACTCGATCTGGTGCCGGTGCTGGTTCGTCTTCAACAGCGCACGGTGCAGGCCATCGGGGTGCGCGAGCAGTGCGCCGGTACGCCAGTGCGTGTTGGTGCTGAAACGGTGTGTACGCGCTATGAACCAGGTCGGGATGCCTGGTGGTGTCGTGTTGAGCTGGTACAGGACTCGGATCTCGTGCTCGGTGCCGTCGGGATCGGGACGGTTCCACTGCTCTTCGTAAGCCGGCGCATTCCACGGGAGGCGCTCGATGACGAGGCTGACGTCCTGTCCCGTCCCGCCATCGAGCCGGTAGGACAGATCGTAACGGTCCATCATGTCGAGGAAGTGATCGCGCATTCCGCGGTCCAGGTCGGACCACAGCTCATTGACATGTTCGCGGCTGAGCAGTCCGTGGGAGCGCTTGACCTCCGGGCTGTCGAGCACCTTGCTGATGTACTCGTTCACCCATTCGGGCCGGAGGATGACGGTGTCCGCGAGACTTGGGACATCTTTGTAATACAAGATGTCGCCCAGATGGTGCAGAGCGTCGGCGACGTAGTTTCGGTGCGAGCCGTATGTGAGCCCGGCACCGGTCATGATCCGCGACATGTGCTCCGGTGTGATGTGTTTTCCGGGAAAGCTGCGTACCAGGTCGGCGGCCGCGAGCCAGGCGGCAGGCCATTCGGTTCCCATGAGTGGGAGCTGTGACGCATCTTCGGCGATTGCGTCGCGCAACTCTTCGATGCCGTCACGCGTCTCGTTATCGATCGAGAGGTTGTGAACGATTTTCGGATATACCGCGAACAGATCGTCGAATGGGAGGTCGGCGGGTCGACCCGAGGCCGGGGCGTTCGTCGCGACGAGCAGGATTGGCGACTCGGGTGCCCGCGCGGTGATGATGTCCAACCAATAGCGCAATCTGCCCTGTTCCCAGCCGAGTCGACTGTTCCAGAGCAGCAGGAATAGGGAACGGTCGCTCAGGAAGAACTGGTGGGTCGCGTGGTAGATCTCTTGTCCGCCGAAGTCCCAGGTGCTCAGTTCCATCGGCGTGCGCCGTCGGTAGGGGTGATCGGCCTGGTACTTGTAGATCTTGAGTCCGTGTGTCGTCTTTTCGGACTTGTCGAAGTCCTTGCCGAGCAGAACTTTGATGGTGGAGGTCTTGCCGACGCCGCCCTCGCCGACCACGAGCATTTTCGAGGTCCACTGACGAACCGAGCCTTGCTTGCGTGCCCTGAGGAACGCCATGATCGAGCGTTCACCACGCGCGACGATTTCGGGCGGCGGGCTTCGCAGCGGATTGTTTTCCACGTACAGCCCTCTGAGTTGAGGCAGGTCGGTCAGCCAGTCGGGCAACTCGGTCAGGTGGTTGGAAGAAAGAAAAAGCACGCGCAGGTTGGCAAGGTTGCTTAGCCGGTCGGGGAGAGCGGTCAACCTGTTCGCGCTGAGTTCAAGTGATTCGAGCTTGGTGAAATCACCAAACCAACGTGGCAGATCTGTGAGGTTGTTGTAAGACAAGTCCAATATGGTGAGCCCCGGGAAATTGCGAAGTTCCTCGGGTACTTTATTAAGTCCGAGTTCGGAGAGGTCGACGCCTCTTGTCCGGCCTTTCTTGGCTGCGGCGATCCTCTGGCGCGCTGTCTCTTCGGCTGACGGCACGTAACCCTCCCGAACTCAGTCTTCTGAGTACGAGTGTGCCCCCGTCCGGGGTGGACGGGGGCACAAAACGGGGAACTGGGGTGGCACTGCGTGCTGCTGGTGCCGGCTTGGTTACTTCTTTCGGGCGATCTTGTTGCCCAGCCAGACCAGCGGGTCGTACTTGCGGTCCACGACGCGCTCCTTCATCGGGATGAGGGCGTTGTCGGTGATCTTGATGTGCTCGGGGCAGACCTCGGTGCAGCACTTGGTGATGTTGCAGAAGCCGAGGCCGTGGTCTTGCTGGGCCTCGTTTCGGCGCTCGCGGGTGTCCAGGGGGTGCATGTCCAGTTCGGCGATGCGCATGAGGAAGCGGGGGCCGGCGAAGGACTTCTTGTTCTCCTCGTGGTCGCGGACCACGTGGCAGGTGTTCTGGCAGAGGTAGCACTCGATGCACTTGCGGAACTCTTGGCTGCGCTCGACGTCCACCTGGGCCATCCGGTACTCGCCGGGCTTGAGGTCCTTGGGGGGCTCGAACGCCGGGATCTGCCGTGCCTTCTCGTAGTTGAACGAGACGTCCGTCACCAGGTCCCTGATGACCGGGAAGGTGCGCAGCGGGGTGACGGTGACCGTCTCGTCCTCGGTGAAGGTGGACATGCGGGTCATGCACAGCAGGCGCGGCATGCCGTTGATCTCCGCCGAGCAGGAGCCGCACTTGCCGGCCTTGCAGTTCCAGCGCACCGCCAGGTCGGGGGCCTGGGTGGCCTGGAGGCGGTGGACGATGTCGAGGACCACTTCGCCCTCGTTGACCTCGACCGTGAAGTCGTGCAGGTCGCCGTCGGTGTCGTCGCCGCGCCAGACCTTGAACTTCGCCTTGTACGTCATGGCTGCTTCGTCTCCGTCGTCGCCGACGCGGGCAGGTCGGCCAGTTCTTCTTCGGTGAGGTACTTCTTCAGCTCGGCCTTCTCGAACAGGGCGAGCAGTTCGGGGCGCATCTTCGGCAGTGGCTGGTGCTTGATCCGCGCGTGGCCGTCGGGGCCCAGCGCGCAGACCAGGTTGACCTTCCGCCACTGCGGGTCCATCTGCGGGAAGTCCTCGCGGGTGTGGCCGCCGCGCGACTCCTTGCGTTCGAGCGCCGCTTTCGCGACGCACTCGGAGACCAGCAGCATGTTGCGCAGGTCCAGGGACAGGTGCCAGCCGGGGTTGAAGGTGCGGCCGCCGGTGGCGGCCAGCTTCTCGCGGCGCGGGTGGAACTCGGCGAGCTTCTCGATCGCGGCTTGCAGTTCGTGCTCGCGGCGGATGATGCCGACCAGGTCGTTCATCGTCTGCTGGAGCTCGGAGTGCAGGGTGTAGGGGTTTTCGCCCGCGGTTTGGTCCAGCGGGGCCAGGGCTTCGGCCTCGGCCGCTTCGACGTCGGCGTCGTTGACGGCGGGGCGGGCGCCGCCGAGGGAGTCCACGTATTCGGCGGCGCCCAGGCCGGCGCGGCGGCCGAAGACCAGCAGGTCGGAGAGGGAGTTGCCGCCCAGGCGGTTCGAGCCGTGCATGCCGCCGCCCACCTCGCCGGCCGCGAACAGGCCGGGGACGATGGAGGACTGGGTGTCGGGATCGACCTCGACACCGCCCATGATGTAGTGGCAGGTCGGGCCGATCTCCATCGGCTCGGCGGTGATGTCCACGTCGGCCAGTTCCTTGAACTGGTGGTACATGGACGGCAGCTTCTTGAGGATCTCCTCCTTGGGGCGGCGGCTGGCGATGTCCAGGTAGACGCCGCCGTGGGGGGTGCCGCGGCCCTCCTTGACCTCGGAGTTGATGGCGCGGGCCACCTCGTCGCGGGGCAGCAGCTCCGGCGGGCGCCGGTTGTTCGCCTGGTCGGTGTACCAGCGGTCGCCCTCCTCCTCGGTCTCCGCGTACTGCGCGCGGAAGACGTCGGGGACATAGTCGAACATGAACCGCTTGCCCTCGGAGTTGCGCAGCACGCCGCCGTCGCCGCGCACCGACTCGGTGACCAGGAGGCCCTTCACCGAGGGCGGCCAGACCATGCCGGTCGGGTGGAACTGGATGCACTCCATGTTGATCAGCGTCGCCCCGGCGAGCAGGGCGAGGGCGTGGCCGTCGCCGCTGTACTCCCAGGAGTTGGAGGTCACCTTGTACGACTTGCCGACGCCGCCGGTGGCGAGGACGACCGCGGGGGCCTTGAACAGCACGAAGCCGCCATCCTGCCGGCGGTAGCCGAAGGCGCCGGCGATCCGGGCGGCGCCTGCGGCGGGATCGCCGCCGTTCGGCTCGGTCAGCAGGCGGGTGATGGTGTGTTCGGCGTAGACCTTGATGCGCGACTCGGGGTCGCCGGTCTCGCGGGCGTCCTGCTGCTGGTACGAGACGACCGCCTGCTGGAGGGTCCTGATCAGCTCAAGGCCGGTGCGGTCGCCGACGTGCGCCAGGCGCGGGTACTCGTGGCCGCCGAAGTTGCGCTGGGAGATCTTGCCGTCCTTGGTGCGGTCGAACAACGCGCCCCACTGCTCAAGCTCCCAGACCCGGTCCGGCGCCTCCTTGGCGTGCAGCTCGGCCATCCGGAAGTTGTTCAGGAACTTCCCGCCACGCATCGTGTCGCGGAAGTGCACCTGCCAGTTGTCGTTCGGGTTCACGTTGCCCATCGCGGCCGCCGCGCCGCCCTCGGCCATGACGGTGTGGGCCTTGCCGAACAGGGACTTGCAGATGATCGCGACCCGCTTGCCGTGTGCCCGGGCCTCGATGGCCGCGCGCAGCCCGGCGCCGCCCGCACCGATGACCACGACGTCGTATTCGTAGGTGTCCATGGCTAATCTCGCCTGATCTCTGATCGCTGAAATCTCTAGAAGAACCGGGGGTCGCTGAACGCGTTGGAGGAGACCAGGAACACGTAGAGGTCCGCGATCACGACGCTGAACAGGGAGACCCAGGCCAGCTGCATGTGCCGACCGTTGAGCTTGGAGACCGCGCCCCAGGCCCGGTAGCGCAGCGGGTGCTTGGAGAAGTGCTTGAGGCGCCCGCCCATGATGTGCCGGCAGGAGTGGCAGGAGGCGGTGTACGCCCACAGCAGCCCGGCGTTCGCCGTCAGCACGAGGGTGCCGAGGCCCATGTGGCCCCACTGGCCGTCGGCGTTGCGGAATCCGAGGATCGCGTCCCAGGTCAGGATGATGTTGAAGAGCCCGGCCAGGACGAAGAAGTAGCGGTGCGAGTTCTGCAGGATCAGCGGGAACCTGGTCTCGCCGGAGTACTTGCCGTGCGGCTCGGCGACCGCGCAGGCCGGCGGCGACTGCCAGAACGCCCGGTAGTAGGCCTTGCGGTAGTAGTAGCAGGTCATCCGGAAACCGAGCGGCACGATCAGCACCAGCAGCGCCGGCGACCAGGACCACCAGCTGCCGACGACGTGCACCTCGCCCGCGCCGGGCATCGGCACGCAGTTGTCGGAGATGCACGGCGAGTAGAACGGGGAGATGTACGGCGAGGCGAAATAGTGGTTGTTCTGGAACGCCCGGAAGGTGGCGTATGCGATGAACGCCAGGAAGACCACGAAGGTGGCCAGCGGCGCGACCCAGTAGCGGTCCGTCCGCAGCGTCGGCTTGTCGATCTTGGCCCGTCCGGGCGACAGGGTTCCGGTGCTCATCTCTTGTGCAAGCTCCTGCTTCGATGGAGTAAGCAGCACGACTTCGTCTATGGCGAGAACGCACTCTAGTGGAGCCGGTGTGTAGATCACCGTGGGCGCCGTCACACGCCGTGACGATGGTGACCAAATTCACATGCTGCCGCGTTGAAGTCGCTGGATGTGCCGCTCCTCAGCGCTTGTCCCGATCCTAACCACGCTGCCGCGGCATCCCGAAACGGGGCGGGTGGGGCGGGTGTGGGCCGCGTTTCGGATGCGGCCCACACCCCTTACACCCGTCGCTGCACGTGGAGCAGGTATTCCTTGCGGTCGAGCGGGTTGTGATCGGAACGCGGACGGCTCGGCGCCGGGCCGCGAACCGGGCGATAGTGATCGAAGGCACACTCCAGGACGCCCTCGCCGCGGGTGAGCGTGGGCAGCGCCAGCTCCAGTTCGTGCACTCGGGCGGCGGGGATCTCGCCGTGCAGGACGTACAGCGAGCCCTGCATCGTCGAGGTCTGCGGGGCCGCCTGCACGCGTGCCAGCGCGGGTGTCACGGTGCCGAGCGCGTCCGCCGGCAGTTCCAGCCGGAATTGGTGCATGGGCTCGTATACGCAGGTCCCGGCGCGTTGCAGGGCAAGCATCAGGACGAGCGGTGTCAGGCCTCGGAAGTCCGCGCCGGTGCTCGACATGCTCTTGTCGAAGACCGCGTGCGCGTGGCTCTGCCGGGGCCAGTAGCCGGAGTGCGTCATGGTGACCGTGCAGTCGGTCACCTGCCAGCCGTGGATGCCCTGACGCAGCGTCTCGTGCACGGTGTCCTCGACCGCCTTGAAGAACGCGTAGGGCATCGAGCCGAGTTCGACC